>JBFYSM010000438.1:0-3176 GCA_041301605.1 Chloroflexota bacterium
CATCCGCAAACAGGCTGAAAACCATCACCCACTTGCGCCCCAGCCGGTCGACGATCGGTCCGGCAACGAAAGCAAAACCCAATTCCACCAGGGCATTGATGGTGGTCAGGGAAGCAATAGCTGCCAATGGCAGGTCGAGTTTACCGCTGACATAGATGAGCAGGAACGGCCAGATCATGCTCGCCCCGCTGGTGCTTAAAAGCAACCCCCAGAACATCAACCAATACTGGCGGGGATATTGTTGACGGGCTCTGAGGAAGGTTTTCAGCATGAGTGTTTTGGTTTTTGTTTGGTCATGCAAGTTGACAATGAAGGATTATCCCAATAGAATCATTACAGATAGGAGTTCATTTCAGTCAGGAGGCTCGTATGATGCGAAGAAGACCCGTAATCCGTAGGCCGATCGTGGCCAGGCCCGCTGCCCGCCGGAGGATCGTGCGCGGGCGTGGCGGATGGTGTGGCGCCATTTTCCTGGCGATTCTTGTTCTTGTGGTTGCAATCTTCATTTGCAGGTATGTAATCATCAACTATTGGCCTGGTTAACATGCAAATGGCTTAAGCACCACTCAGGGGGGATACGGGCTGCTGCAATTTCTATAAACTCCAAATAAAATTTCGCTGGAGGGGAGACCCTCCAGCGAGTATTTGTTTCCTAACGGCGGTTGTAGCCGCGCCGATCGTTATCCCGACCACCGCGACTGGAACTGCGTGAGCCGCCCGGGCGTCCTCCGCTGCCGGATCTGCTGCTCCCGCGGTCACGTTCGCGCGCCTCTTCAGGCGTCCAGCCTTCCAGTACAGCCTGGCGGGAAAGGCGGATCTTGCCCATCGGGTCAATATCCGTCACCATAACGGTCAACTCATCGCCGACCTTGGCGATATCCTCTACTTTATTCACACGCTCACTATCCAACTGGGAGATGTGCACCATGCCATCCGTGCCCGGGATGATCTCCACAAATGCGCCGAAATCGGTGGTGCGCACCACCTTGCCGGTGTAAATCCGCCCAATCTGCGGGCTTTCGGTCAGCGCTTCGATACGTTCGCGGGCCATCTCTGCACCCATGCCATCCGTGGCAGCGATATAAACCGTGCCATCATCCTCGATATCGATCTTGGTGTTGGTCTCTTCCTGCATGGCGCGGATGATCTTGCCTCCCGGACCAATGATGGCACCGATCTTGTCCACCGGTATTTTGATGATCGTGATGCGCGGGGCATGCGGCTTGAGTTCCGGCCGCGCGGCAGGAATGACTTCGAGCATCTTGCCCAGGATATGCATGCGGGCCTCATGTGCCTGTTGGAGGGCTTCCCGCATGATATCCGTGCTCAACCCGCTGATCTTGATATCCATTTGCAGGGCGGTAATGCCATCCTTTGTCCCGGCAACTTTGAAATCCATATCACCCAGGTGATCTTCAGCGCCCATGATGTCGGTCAACACTTTATAGCGGCCTTCTTCCATGATGAGTCCCATTGCCACACCAGCCACAGGCGACTTGATCGGAACGCCACTGTCCATCAATGCCAGTGTAGATCCACAAACGGAAGCCATTGAAGTAGAACCATTGGAGGATAACACTTCGGATACCAGCCGCAACGTATAGGGGAACACAGATTCATCCGGGATGACTGCTTCAAGTGCCCGTTCTGCCAAGGCTCCATGCCCGACCTCGCGCCGGCTTTGCCCGCGCAAGGGTTTGACCTCACCGGTGGAGTAGGGCGGGAAGTTGTAGTGATGCATGTAACGCTTGGTATCGACCGGCGTCAGGGTATCCAGTTCCTGGGCTTCACCCAAGGTACCGAGGGTGGCCATCGTCAACACCTGCGTCTCGCCGCGCGTGAACAGGCCGGAGCCGTGCGCACGCGGGCTGATGTTGACTTCACACCAGATCGGGCGGATATCCTTCGAGCTGCGGCCATCGGGGCGCTTATCCGCATCCAGGATGCGGGCGCGGACGAGTTTGGCTTCAGCCTGATCGAAGGCTTCCCGGACGGATGCCAGTGACGGGTAGTTCGCTGCGGAGGCGCCTTCGGGAATAGTGCATAATTCTGCTACCGTCTCATCCTTGAGGGCAGTCATCCCTGAATAGAATTCATCTTTGGTCAGCGGATTGGAAAGTAGGTTGTTGATTTGATCCTTGACGCGGTCGAAGACTTTCGTTTGGATGTCTTCACTCGGCAGGATGAAGGTGCCTTCGCGCTTGGGCTTGCCGATTTCAGCGGCCATCTGGAGCTGCAAGTCGATCAGCGGCTGGATGGATCGATGACCATATTCCAGCGCAGTAACCATCACCTCTTCGGGTACTTCTTTGGCGCCACATTCCACCATCAATACCGCATCCCGTGTGCCAGCCAGCCGCAGATCCAGATCGGATACTTCCAATTCCTGGAAAGTGGGGTTGATGATGAATTCGCCATTAACTCGGCCAACACGCACTGCAGCAATCGGGCCGTGCCAGGGAATATCGGAAATCATCAGGGCAGCCGAAGCGGCATTGATGGCCAAAATATCGATCGGGTTCTCACCATCTGCGGAGAGCGAGAACATGATGATCTGCACATCGTTTCGCATGCCCTTCGGGAAGAGCGGGCGCAGCGGTCGGTCGGTGAGGCGGGCGACGAGAATGGCATCGGTTCCGGGCCGGCCTTCCCTGCGGAAGAACGAGCCAGGGATGCGTCCGCTAGCATACAGGCGTTCTTCATAATCCACACTGAGGGGGAAGAAGTCGATACCTTCGCGGATTTCGTTGCTCATGGTGGCGGCCGCAAAGATGACCGTGTCGTTGAGTTGAACGGTCACGGCGCCACCCGCCTGGCCAGCCAGTTTGCCGGTTTCAATGGCAATCATCCGGCTGCCCACAGTGGGTGTGTAGCGTTTGGATTCGGGTTTCATTAGTTTGTTTTCTCCTGTTCCCGCCTGGTCAGGGACTGAAGAGTGACAACAACAACGATTGGATTGTTGCCAGCACTAGTCAATTCCCGACTGGCGGATACATAAAAAGAGTAGATGGGCCCGTGCCCATCTACTCGGGCTTGCTCTGTGGATTACTTGCGGCGGAGCTTCAACTGCTCGGTCAGTGCCAGGTATCGCGGATATTCCGTCTTGCGCAGGTAGGCAAGCAATCGGCGGCGCTGGCCCACCATTTGGAGCAACCCCCGGCGGCAGGCTTCTTCAT
>JBFYSM010000474.1:0-6922 GCA_041301605.1 Chloroflexota bacterium
TGGATGGAATTCAGCGGCGGGCTGACGTATTACTACGAACGCGGCGCGGGCGTGTTCTGCGATGTTCCCAATGAGACGCGCATTTATGGCACGAAGGGCAGCCTGCGGTTCGCCTTCCCCAGCTGGGAATCGGCGACGGTGGACTTCTACGGCGCGGATGCCGAAAGCAAGCCGGTCCACGAAACGCTGACGGTGGATATGTCGGCGCACCCGGGAAATGACAACATCCCATTCGTCGAGCATTTCCTGGATTGCCTGGAAGGCAAGGCGGAGCCGATGATGCCGGTGGAACGGGCGGCGAAGCATTTGGAAATCCTGTTCAAGATCCTGGACTGAGTGAAAAATGATGGTCTCCCTAAATTGGAATTTTGTGCGCAATTGCACCCCCCTTCACATGGCGTATAATATTGTTATCGTCTTCCATTGACTGGGGGTAATCCGCCGGTCAATCTGACATTCATATTTCCTTGCTTGATAACTGCAATGGCAAACGAAGCCGATACCTGTCGAACGTTGATCACCCCGAAATTACATGCCTCCGGCTGGAGTAATGATCAGATCCGGGAGCAGGTGACATTCACGGATGGGCGCATCGTTCCATCGGGAGGGCGTGCTATTCGCAGGAAACAGTGCCGGGCTGATTACATCCTGCGTTACGCCCATGATTACCCGATCGCGATCCTGGAAGCCAAAGCGGAAGATGTAAATGCTTACACTGGCCTTCAACAAGCCAAAGAATATGCTGAGATGCTCAGTGTCCCATTCGCTTATGCCAGCAATGGGCGCACGATCATCGAGTTCGATTACCGGACGGGAAAAATGGTGGAACTTGTAGATTTCCCCGACCCGGAGGAACTCTGGCAACGGCTCCATGGAGGGTCGGCCTTTGTTGCGCAAGAGACAAAACAGAAGTTACTCGCCCCGGCGCGCCCAATCAACCCCCTGCGTTATTACCAGGAGATCTCCATCAACCGGGCAGTGGAAGCCATCCTGTCTGGGCAGAAGCGCATCCTGCTGACCCTGGCCACCGGAACAGGGAAAACGCCCATTGCAGCACAGATCGCCTATAAGTTATGGCAATCACGTTGGAACACCAGAGGACGTGCTGGAAGGCGCTCTAAAATCCTGTTCCTGGCTGACCGGAATTTCCTGGTCGATGATCCCTATAGCAAGCACTTTGCGATGTTCGGTGATGCCCGCCATAAGATTCAGCATGAGGTGAATACTGCCCGGGATATGTACTTCGCCATCTATCAGGCAGTGGATGATGGTGAGTGGAAACCAGGCTTGTACCGGGAGTATCCATCAGATTTCTTCGATCTGATCATCGTAGATGAGTGTCACCGTGGCAGCGCCAACCCGGAGGGCACCTGGCGGGAAATTTTGGAATATTTCCACTCGGCTGTTCAACTTGGCATGACCGCAACACCACTACGTGAAGATAACCGCGATACGTATACCTACTTTGGCAATCCGCTCTATATCTACAGTCTGAAACAGGGCATCGAAGACGGTTTCCTCGCTCCCTATCGCGTCCATCGCGTCGTGACCAACTGGGACCTGGACGGTTTCCGGCCGGAGGCGGGAGCCTTGGATCGCTATGGGCGGGAGATCCCCGATGATCGATACACCACGCCCCAGTTCGAGCGTGATATAGCCCTCCGGGCTCGTACGCGTGCGATTGCCCGCCACCTGACCGATTTCCTGCGCAGCACGGGCGATCCATTTGCCAAGACGATCATCTTCTGCGTCGACCAGGATCATGCCGCCGAGATGGCTTTGCAGTTGCAGCAGTTCAACGAAAACCTGATGCGCCAGTACCCCGATTATGTTGTGCGCATCACCTCCGATGAGGGCCAGATTGGCAGGGGACACCTGAGCAATTTCAGCGATGTCGAGAAGAAGACACCGGTGTTCGTCACCACCTCCCAATTACTGACCACCAGCGTTGATATCCCCACCTGCCGGGTCATCGCAATTGCCCGCACAGTCAACTCGATCGTCGAATTCAAACAAATCATCGGGCGCGGAACGCGCGTACGTGACGATTATGGCAAGTTGTGGTTCGATATCATCGATTACACGGGCAGCGCAGTAGCACGATTCGCCGACCCGGAGTTCGACGGCTATCCGGCTTTTGCCACCCAGGAGGAGATTGATGCCGCTGGCCAGGTCCGACCGACTTCCGAAGAAATCCTCCAGCCGGAAGAAACCATCGAAGAGGGAAAGATCGAGGAGACCGGAACGCGGCCTCTGTTTGTGGATGATGAAAAATACGTGCCGCGCAAATATTATTACGACAAAGGTTATGTAGAGATCGTTGCCAGGGTGGTGTATGATCTTGATCCAAATGGCAACCGTCTACGAGTGGTCACCTATCACGATTACACTGCCGAGGTTGTGCGCCAGTTGGTGACCTCTTCCGCAGAGCTGCGCTCCCTGTGGGGTGATGCAGAGCAGCGCGCCGCGGTGATCGAAGCGTTGGAAAACCGAGGCGTGGCGCTCGACTATTTACTGTAAATCATGGACCAACCGGAGGCTGATCCGTTCGACCTGCTCTGCCATGTGGCCTTCCAATCGCCGGTACGAACCCGCCGCGAACGCGCGGATACACTACGCCGCGAGCAAAGGAAGTTCTTCGAGAAATTCCAGCCCGAGGCACGCCAGATCCTGAATGAAGTGCTTGAAAAGTATGTCGAAAGCGGGGTGGCGCAGTTCAAGATCCCTGAAATCTTCAAACTACCGCCGCTGGTCCGGCATGGTAATGTGATCGAGATCAGCAAGAAATTCGGCACGCCGCAGAAACTGCGCCTGGCGTTGAGCCAGATGCAGGCTATGTTGTATGCAGCCTGAACCAAGGATAGGGAAAACCGATGCCCAAACACGCCCCGAAAGAACAACCTGAATAATTCCGCAATGGGAACCATACCACGTCCCAGCAACTCGCTTCGACCATCAAATCGGCGCGTGATCTGATGCGCAAGGATAAGGGGCTCTCGGGCGATACCGACCGCCTGCCCCAATTGACATGGATGCTGTTCTTGAAGTTCATCGATGACGATGAGCGCCTGCGCGAAGTGGAAGCCGAACTGGCCGGTGAAACGTTCAAGCCGGCCATCGCTGCACCTTACCGTTGGCGGGATTGGGCTGCCCCAGCCGATGGGATTACCGGTGACGACCTGATGAACTTCATCAACAACGATGATGCCGTGTTGCCCACCGGCAAACGTGGACCCGGCCTGTTCGCCTATCTCAAGAGCCTGCGCGGTGAAAACGGCGGCGACCGGCGGGATGTGATCGCCCATGTATTCGAGGGAACGCTCAACCGGATGGTCAGTGGCTACATCCTGCGCGAGGTGCTGACCAAGATCGACCAGATCAACTTCGCCGCCAGCGACGAGATGCACACCCTGAGCGCCCTGTATGAAAGCATGCTCAAGGAAATGCGCGACGCGGCTGGCGACAGCGGCGAGTTCTACACGCCCAGGTCGGTTGTGCGGTTCATGGTCAAGGCAGTGAACCCACAGATCGGCGAAACGGTGCTCGACCCGGCCTGTGGCACGGGCGGTTTCCTGGTCGAATCCTTCGAGCATCTCAAGGCCCAGGCAACGACCGTCGAGGAGCGCGAAACCTTGCAGCACCGCAGCCTGCGCGGCGTGGAAGCCAAGCCGCTACCTTACCTGCTCTGCCAGATGAACCTGCTCCTGCATGGATTGGAGTTCCCGCAGATCCAATATGGCAATGCCCTGGTGGTAAAGCTGGGCGAGATCGGCGAAGCCCAGCGCGTGGATATTGTCCTGACCAACCCACCTTTCGGCGGCGAGGAAGAGTCGAAGATCCTCAATAACTTCCCGGCCGATAAACAAACCAGCGAGACCGCATTGCTCTTCCTGCAATTGATCATGCGCCGCCTGCACCGGATCCCCAAACCCGGCCGGGCGGCGGTGGTGGTGCCCAACGGCGTACTCTTCGGAGATGGCATTGCCGCCCGCATCAAGGCGGAATTGCTGGGCGAGTTCAACCTGCACACCATCGTGCGCCTGCCGAACGGCGTTTTTGCCCCGTATACTTCCATCCCAACCAACCTTCTTTTCTTCGAACGTTCTGGTCTCGATACGCCCCGAAGTGCACGGGGCTACTCGACCAGCGGGTTGGCAACGAACGAGATCTGGTTCTATGAGCATATTCTCCCCGAGGGCGTGAAGAACTATACCAAGACGCGCCCGTTGCAGTTCGAGGAGTTCCAGCCGATTTTGGATTGATGGGATAACCGAATTGAGAGTGAGAGGGCATGGAAGGTGCGTGCCGCAGACGTGATCCAGACGGACGAAGGCGGGAACGTGGTGAGCGTCAATCTCGATATCAAGAACCCCAGCCGCAAAGAAGACTTGGAACACCTGCCGCCTGCCGAGTTGGCGGAGAGTATTCTCGCCAAGGAGAAACAGATTGCGGCGATTATGGAAGAGATCAAGAGTCTTTTAGCGTGAGTTATAATCACTCTGCTAAGAAAGGATGAAAACATGTCGATGGAAACCCTTGAAACTTTAGTTGAAAAAGCAAGTCATCTTTCGCCAGCAGAGAGGCTCTTGCTTGCCTCTCGCTTGATTGAAAGCGTTCGCCAGCGTGATTTATCGGATTCCTTCCAGAAAAGCCAGCGCGAAGCCTTGAAAAAATCGCTTGAGAAATTGGCGAAGATGAAAGTATTTGCAGACATCCAAGACCCAGTTGCATGGCAGAGACAAATCCGCAAAGATAGGCCGCTTCCTGGACGTGGCGCATGATGCTTCTGGATAGCAACCTTATCATTTACATTACATCAGGACAATATCCAGAACTGACGCGTTGGTTTTTGGATAACACGCCTTCCACTTCTGCCATCAGCATGGTGGAAGTGTTGGGCTATCATGATTTGAAATCAAGCGAGAGGGCAGAGTTGGAAAGATTCTTTTCGCGCTTGAATGTGATCTATCCAACCGCACAGGAATTTCATCAGGCAATTGAGTTACGTCAAAAACATGCCATGTCGCTTGGCGACGCGTTGATTGCGGCAACCGCCCTAACTCACGGCTTGACGCTTGCCACACACAACACAAAGGATTTTGGGTGGGTTAAATCTCTTGAGGTCGTTGACCCGCTGGAAGATTAAGCATGCAAGGCAGACTTCCGAATTCTCGCAGAATTCGGAAGTCTTCAAATAAGGTGATAATGATAAACATTAACCCCAGCCGCAAAGAGGACTTGGAACACCTGCCGCCTGCCGAGTTGGCGGAGAGTATTCTTGCCAAGGAAAAGCAGATTGCGGCGATTATGGATGAAATCAAGTCTTTGCTGGAAAAGGGTGGATAGATGGCACTTCCAGGATTTAAGAACACCACAAACATGAGAAGCATTGTTCTTGATGCTTCAGTTCGACTTGCATTTATTCGGCTGGAAGAAAAGTATCAAACAAAAAGACTTGATGATTTAGCGTCAATATCAAGCGGTGGAACGCCATCAAGAAGCGATTCAACTTTGTATGGTGGTGATATTCCTTGGGCAAAAATTGGAGATATTACTGCCGCAGGAAAATGGATTTCAGACACCGAAGAGTATATTACTGAAAGCGCGATTGAACAGAGTTCGGCAAAATTATTTCCTGTGGGGACAGTTTTCTTTTCAATGTATGGAAGTATTGGAAAGACAAGTATAGCGAAACGCCCAATCACCACAAACCAAGCAATTCTGGGATTAATTCCTTCTGATGATATTTCGTCTGAATTTTTGTATTACGCGTTAATCAATGCAAGAGAAAGTCTCTTTGCTCAATCAAAGGGAACCAGCCAGAAAAATATCAACGGCGGCATGGTGAAGAACTTTGAAATTCCAGTTCCGCCTGCCAATGAACAACAAAAAGTTGTAGAGTTCCTTTCTTTGGTTGAAGATGGAGATGGAACAGAAAATCTGAAAAATCTGCCTGATTATTTGCTTGAAACACGCCGCATTGTGGCGCACATCGAGTCGCTGGCGAGGCGGGTCAATGAGGCTCAGCGTCTGCGGGAAGAGGCGGATTATGAAGGCGAATTGTTATTTGCTTCATATCTAAAAGCCACACGTCACCAATTGCTTGAAAGCGATTTTCCGAAAAGCAAAATTGGCGGTATTGCGACAGTTACTTCTGGCGGTACGCCTTCGCGTGATAATCCAACTTATTGGGGCGGTGATATTCCTTGGGTAAAAACTGGCGAATTGATTGATGGTGATATTTACGACTCAGAAGAACACATCACTGAAGAAGGAATGAAAAGCAGTAGCGCAAGGTTATTTCCACCAGAAACTGTTTTGATTGCGCTTTACGGGCAAGGGCAAACAAGAGGACGCACGGCACGGTTGATGATTGAAGCAACAACAAATCAGGCTTGTTGTGCCATCTTGCCTACGCCCGAAATTCTTGATTCTCGATTTACCCAATATTGGCAAAGAAGTTTGTATTATGAAATGCGCGAAAAATCGCATGGTGGAGCGCAGCCAAATTGGAACGGCGGCATGATAAAGAATATTGAAATTGCTTTGCCCCCGCTCGACGAACAGCGGCAAATGGTCGCTTATCTGGATGGGTTGCAGGCGAAGGTCAATGCGTTGCGGGAGTTACAGTCCACGAGCGGGGAGGAGTTGTCTGCGTTGATGCCGAGTATTCTTGATAAGGCATTCAAAGGAGAGTTGTGATATGCAGAAATGGGAATATCTTTTCGTAAACACAAATTTGAAAGGGGATAAATGGTTTGTTGAAACTATTAATGGCAAACGCCTAGATCAAAATGATACGGGTGCGTTTCATTTGAGTTGAAAGATGAGTTGAAAGTCAAGCGTGTCTCTGGTAAAGTGAGTTTGGACAAACCACTACAGGAGAAACCTCATGGCTTTCAACTCACAAGCGATTATACAA
>JBFYSM010000477.1:0-3665 GCA_041301605.1 Chloroflexota bacterium
CGCAGATCTCGATAAAGAGAATTGGGTCGTACGGGATGGGATCGTGATCATCCCGAAGGATGTGGAAATCCCGGCCGGGATGCACATCACGCCTGAAGATGCATAAACAAATCCATACATGAATGTAAAGCGGTTCACTTGACAACACAAGATTGGATGGAGTACACTACCCCCGCTTGGGGAGTAGCCACCTGTTCCCCCACAGGACGGCCTATCGTCAGGACAGGGCCATAAGCCCTCGGTAGGTCGTGCGCTTGGAAGCGTGAGCGATTGGCGAGACCATCACGGAGGTGTGATGGTCTCTTTTGTTGGCACGATCCTTTATGAAATTATCTTACGAATTCTAGGAGAATCCACATGGATTTAGCCGAAAAGAAGAATGATAATGCCCATCCCGAACCAGAGCAGACTGCCTGGCATGCGTTGGGCACAAACGAAGTGCTCAAGCACCTGCAAGTGCAGGATAGCGGCCTGACATCCGAAGAAGCTGCCCAACGGTTGGCCATGTACGGGCCGAACCAATTGACCGAGAAACCGCGCCCGGGCTTCCTCAAAATGCTCTGGGACCAGATCAACAGTTTCGTGGTCTGGCTGCTGATCGCGGCTGCCCTCGTTTCAGGCCTGATCGGGTGGAATGAATACCGCCACACAGGCGAGAGCACTGAATTCATCGAGGCTGGCGCCATCCTGGCGATCGTTGTCTTGAACGCTATCCTGGGGATCATCCAGGAACGGCGCGCTGAGGAAGCGCTGGCCGCCCTGAAGAAACTGGCTGCACCCGAAGCCCATACCTTGCGAGATGGGCACCGCACCACCGTCCAGGCGCGCGAACTGGTGCCGGGCGATATCGTATTCCTGGAAGCCGGGAACTACATCCCCGCGGATATGCGCCTGCTGGAGGCGGTCAACCTGAGGGTGGAGGAAGCATCGCTGACCGGTGAATCGCTCCCGGTGCAGAAGAACGCCGCCAACGTACTTGACCAGAACGTACCCCTCGGCGACCGCAAGAATACGGCTTTCATGGGCACGCTGGTCTCCTATGGGCGCGGGCGGGGCGTGGTTACCAGCACAGGGATGCGCACCCAGTTGGGCCTGATCGCGGAAATGCTTTCCACGGTCGAGGAAGAAGAAACCCCGCTCCAACGCCGCCTGGACCAACTCGGCAGGTTGCTCAGCATCGGCGCGTTGATCCTGGTTGCGGTCGTGTTCGTAGTTGCGCTGATCAATTACACCAACATCAGCGGATTGTTCAGCGATCCCCTGGCCTATTTCAAGGAGTTCGGCCAGGAGATCACCGATGTTTTCATCATCGCCATCAGCCTGGCGATTGCGGCCGTACCGGAAGGACTGCCGGCGGTCGTTACCATCAGCCTCGCACTGGGTATGCGCGAGATGATCCGCCGCCATGCGCTCATCCGCAAGCTCTCGTCGGTGGAAACGCTGGGTTCAGCCACAACCATCTGCTCGGACAAAACCGGTACCCTGACCCAGAACGAGATGACCGTCACCCGCCTGTGGGCCGATGGGCAATTCATCGAGGTAACCGGCACCGGCTACACCCCGAAAGGCGAGTTCCGGGGGGGGAGCAAGAGCGTTGACTTGAAGAAATATCCTGCCATTCTGACCACTTTGTGGCTGGGCGTGTTGAACAACGATGCCCAGTTGGAAACCACCGGTGAAATTGGAGAAGAACAGACCTTCCGCATCGTCGGCGATCCAACCGAGGGGGCATTAATTGTGGCAGCCGCCAAGGCCGGCGCCTGGCACGGCGAGATCAAGGAAGCCTATCCGCGCGAGAATGAAGTCCCTTTCGACTCCGAACGCAAGCGCATGATCACCATCCACAGCGTGGAGAACCCGCGTCCCGAGGATATTTCCCCCTTCTACGATAACCAATACAAAGGCTGGGATGTGATCGCCGTCAAGGGCGCGCCGGATGTGGTGCTGAACCTGTGCACCCAATACCTCGGCATGGATGACCAACCCCGTCCGCTGGATGATTCCACCCGCCAGCGTATCCTGGATGCTAACGATACAATGACTGCCGATGCTCTGCGCGTGCTCGGCATGGCCGCTCGTGTGGAAAAGGATGTGCCGGAGGGCGAGATCAAGGTGGAAGAACTCGAACACGACCTGGTATTCGTCGGCCTGATCGGCATGATCGACCCGGCCCGCCCGGAGGTGAGACCGGCGCTCGAGAAAGCTGCCAGCGCCGGCATCCGCACGGTGATGATCACAGGAGATTATTCCAATACTGCCCGCGCCATCGCCGAGGCCATCGGTCTGTTGCGGCCGGGTCACAAAGTGGCTACCGGTGCTGACGTGGACAAGATGTCCGAGGATGAGCTCAAGCGCGAGATCCGCTACACAGATGTTTTTGCACGCGTCTCCCCTGAACACAAGATGCGCATCGTGGATGCCTTGCAGGCCAACGATGAAGTCGTGGCAATGACCGGTGATGGCGTCAACGATGCCCCGGCCATTAAACGCGCCGACATCGGCGTCGCCATGGGCATCACTGGCACGGATGTGGCCAAAGAAACGGCCGACATGGTGCTGACCGATGACAACTATGCCAGCATCGTTTCAGCAGTCGAGCAGGGGCGGATCATCTACTCGAACATCCGCAAGTTTGTGTTCTTCCTGCTCTCCAGCAACGTGGCCGAGATCATGATCATTTTCATCGCCACCCTGACAGGGTTGCCTGCACCGCTGACGGCCATCCAGTTGCTATGGCTGAACCTGGTAACGGATGGTGCCCCGGCCCTGGCGATGGCCATGGAAAAGGGTGACCCGGATATCATGGATCATAAGCCGCGCTCCAAGCGCGAGCCGATCATCAACCGGAGCATGGGACTCGGCTTGGTTATCCAAACCATCACCCAGACCAGCGCCGTGCTGCTGGCCTTCGGGTTGGGCTTGATCTGGCACCTGGAAGCTGGGGCGGCGATCCCGGCAGGAGCCAACCCCATCGCCTACCTCATCCAGCATGACTGGCGCGGCGTGGATGTGCAGACGGCCGAGACGATGGCTTTCGTCACGCTTTCGCTGTGTGAATTGTTCCGTGCTTATACCGTGCGCTCCGAGAAGGTCTCCCTGTTCCGCATTGGCGTTTTCTCGAACAAGTGGATGCAATACGCGGTCGGGCTTTCGCTCTTCCTGGTCATCCTGGTGGTGACAGTTCCTTTCCTGCAACCCGTTTTCAATACCCACACGATGAACCTGCGTGAAGGGGGTGTTGTGCTAGGCCTGGCGCTCATCCCGGCCGTATCAGAAGAAATCACCAAGTTCTTCCTGCGTTTACGCGACCGCCGGGCATAAGGTTGCACGGGGCAGTCGCTGAGACTGCCCCTTCTTATTCATATGTGGATTTTTACTGTTATAGCTTTCCTGCCGTTGTTCATGCTCCTGGCCCTAACGGGGGCGGGATTCCTGACCCGCCAGCCGCTGCGGCGCTCCTGGCTGTGGCTTGCCTTCCTCACCCTGGCAATCAGCCTGCTCGATTGGCTGATGCTGGCTGCCCTGCCCTGGCTGGGGTTGTCCTATGGCCCCCAGGCCGGCTCCCCGCTGTACTTCTTCCATGTAGCCCGCTTGATGCTCCTGTTTGCCGGCCTGGTTATGTTGATCCTGATGAGCAACAGGCCCAGGGCCAGGTTCCAGTTCAT
>JBFYSM010000589.1:0-4498 GCA_041301605.1 Chloroflexota bacterium
ATGAACCTCTCCCTCAAAGCCTACTGGGAACTCCTCTCCCGCCACATCCGCCCCCAGAAGGGACGCTTTGCCCTGCTGACCTGCCTGCTGCTGGGCAGCATCGGCCTGCGCATCCTCAACCCGCAGATCATGCGCAGCTTCATCGATTCCGCCCTGGCTGGCGAAGCCATGCAGACCCTGCTGGCGGCCGCCCTGGCCTTCATCGTGATCGCCCTGGTTCAGCAAGGGGTTGGGGTGGTGGTCACCTACCTGGGCGAGAACGTGGCCTGGACCGCCACCAACGACCTGCGGGCCGAACTGGCCTGGCATGCCCTCAACCTGGATATGGGCTTCCACAACGATCACTCCCCGGGCGAACTGATCGAACGCATCGACGGCGATGTGACCGAGATGGCAACTTTCTTCTCCCAGTTCGTGGTCACCATGATCGGGAACGCCCTGCTGCTGGTCGGCATCCTGGTCGCCCTGTTCCTCGAGGACTGGCGCGCCGGGCTGGTTTTCACCGTCTTCGTCGTGGTCGCCGTCCTGGTGCTCAACCGGGTCAAGGATATTGCTGTCCCGCACCAGAAAGCCCGCCGCCAGGCCGAGGCGGACCTGTTCGGCTTCCTGGAGGAGCAACTGGCGGGTACGGAAGATATCCGCTCCAGCGGCGCGGTCGGCTTCTCATTACGCGAGCTCTTCCGCTTCCAGAAGAATATCCTGGTTCACAGCCGCAAAGCCCATTACAAGCGCTGGCAGATCGAGATCGTCATGGGCGCCTTCCTGACCTTCGGCAGCATCCTGGCCATCCTGAGCGGTTACTACCTGTTCACCCTCGGCCTGGTCACGGTCGGCACGGTCTACCTGTTCGTGCACTACATCAACCTGCTGGAGGAGCCCATCTGGTCCCTGACGCGCGAGATCGAATCCTTCCAGACCATCGGGGCCTGCGTGGAGCGCCTGGCCGAATTCCGCCGCTTCCAGCCCCAGGTGCAGGAGGGGATGGTGGAAACGGTCCCCGGCTCATCCCTGGCGCTGACTTTCGACAATGTCACCTTTTCTTATGATGATGGCGATCCGGTCCTGCAGGAGTTATCCTTCCATCTCGAACCGGGCAGGGTTTTGGGCCTGTTGGGCCGCACCGGCAGCGGGAAGACCACCCTGGCGCGCCTGATCTTCCGCCTGTACGACCCGGGCGTAGGGCGTATTGCCCTCAACCAGGCTGACCTGCGTGAACTGAAACTGGGGGCTTTGCGCCGGGGTGTCGCCATCGTCACCCAGGATGTGCAGTTGTTTCGCGCCAGCGTGCGCGACAACCTGACGTTCTTCGATCGCACCATCCCGGATGAGCGCATCCAGGCTGCCCTGGAGGAACTGGAATTGACCGACTGGCTGGGCAGTCTGCCGGAAGGGCTGGATACGCGACTTTCAACCGGCGGCCACAGCCTCTCGGCCGGGGAAGCCCAGTTGCTGGCCTTTACGCGCGTCTTCCTGCGGGACCCCGGCCTGGTCATCCTGGATGAAGCCTCCTCGCGCCTCGACCCGGCCACCGAGCGCCGTCTCGAACGGGCCATCGACCGCCTGCTGCGGAACCGCACGGCGATCATCATCGCCCACCGCCTGGGGACGGTCCACCGCGCCGATGAGATCATGATCCTGGAGGGCGGCAGGGTCAGCGAGCACGGCGAACGCCGGCGCCTGGCAGCAGATCCCGATTCACAGTTCCACCACCTGCTCCAGACCGGTCTGGAGGAGGTGCTGGCATGAGCATGGTGAACGGTAAAACCAATCCCCCGATAGAAGAACGGGTGCCCGCCCTGCCGGCCTGGCGCGTCATCTGGGATATGCTGCGTTTCCGTCCATTCTTGTGGCTGGTGGACCTGGTCTCCGTGACACTGTTCCGGGCGGGATGGCAGTTGATCCCCGGGCTGGCGATGCAGGCTTTCTTCGATATGCTGACAGGCGAATCGCAGTTAACTTTTGGCGTTTGGACGATCGTGGCCTTCCTGGTTGCCACCTGGCTGGCACGCGTGCTGGGCAGTTATGGTTTCTACTACGCCGATGTGCCCATCTTCAATGATATGGCCCTGCTGCTGCGCAAGAACCTGCTCAAGCACATCCTGCGGCGGCCGGGCGCCTCCCCTTTGCCCGATTCGGCCGGGGAAGCCATCAGCCGGTTCCGCAACGATGTGATGGAGATCCCACTCTTCGTCATCTGGATCAACGATATCCTCGTCGGCCTGGCTATCATTGCCATCTCGGTTGGCCTGATGGTGAACATCAGCCCATCGGTGACCCTGATGGCACTCGTGCCGCTCCTGGTGGTTGGCCTGATTGCCAATGCCGCCATGAACCGCATCGAGCGCTACCGCCGCGCCAGCCGCCAGGCGACCGGCAACGTGACCGGCTTCATCGGCGAGTTCTTCGGGGCTGTCCAGGCGGTCAAGGTGGCCACCGCCGAGAAGAACGTCATCAACCATTTCCATGCACTGAACGATGAACGCCGCAAGCTGACGCTCAAGGAAACCCTCTTCAACCAGATCCTGGATTCGATCTACCGAAACATGTCCACGATCGGCACGGGCATCATCCTGGTGCTGGTTGGCGGATCCATGCGCACGGGAGATTTCACGGTGGGCGACTTCTCGCTCTTTGTCTACCTGCTGGGCAGCGTGGGCGACCTGACCACCTTTGCCGGGATGATCGCGGCCCGCTACAAACAGTTGAGTGTTTCCGTCCAGCGCATGTACCGGCTGATGGAAGGCGCGCCCTTGGATGCGCTGGTCGAAACCAGTGCGATCGACCTGGATGGTCCCCTGCCGGAAGTAACTTACCCGCAATTGACCCAGGCGGATACCCTGCACCGGCTGGATGTTCGAAAACTGACCTATCACTTCCCGGGGACGGAAGCCGGGGTCGATGCTGTTGACTTGAGCCTGCGTCGCGGCTCCCTGACGGTGATCACCGGCCGGGTCGGTTCCGGCAAGACCACGCTCCTGCGGGTGCTGCTGGGTTTATTGCCGAGGGAGTCTGGTGAAGTTCTCTGGAATGACCAGCCGGTCATGGATGCAGGCGCGTTCTTCGTACCGCCGCGCTGCGCTTACACAGCCCAGGTGCCGCGCCTGTTCAGCAATACGTTGCGGAACAATATCCTGCTCGGGCTGAACAAAACGGATGATGGAGTAATGGAAGCCGCCCGCCTGGCGGTGATGGACCGCGACCTGGGTGAGCTCGACCATGGCCTGGAGACAATGGTCGGGGCACGCGGGGTTAAGTTATCCGGTGGGCAGGCCCAACGCTCGGCGGCGGCGCGCATGTTCGTCCGCCAGCCGGAACTGCTGGTATTCGATGATTTGTCCAGTGCGCTGGATGTCGAGACCGAACGCCAATTGTGGGACCGGCTGTTTGCCCACGAGGGAGCTACCTGCCTGGTGGTTTCCCACCGCCGCCCGGTTCTGCGGCGGGCAGACAAGATCATCGTTTTAAAGGATGGCCGCGTCGTTGCCCAGGGGAAACTGGATGAGCTTTTGAAAACCAGCGAAGAAATGCGCCATCTCTGGCACGAGGCGAATGGGGGAGGTTGAACGCTTTTCCCGGCTTGACAATACAGGGGGTTTGCTTTTATACTGAACGTCTGAATATATACTCAGTTGTTTGAATATGGCCGATCGCAATCCACTCCCCGTTCTCGATGAACATACTGCCGCCCATGTGGCGGAACTCTTCCGCTCCTTCAGCGATACCAGCCGGGTGCGCATCCTTTCAGCGCTCGCCACACAGGAGTTGAATGTCGGCGCCCTGGCGCAGGTTGTTGGCATAAGCGAGTCGGCTGTTTCGCATCACATGCGCGGGTTGAGACAGATGGGTCTGGTAAAGTCCCGCCGGGATGGAAAGGAAGTGTATTACCGCATCGAGGATGATCACATCATCGAGTTGTTCCAGCAGGGAGTGAGGCATGTCCGGGATGGATAGATCGATCCGGAAATTCCCATACTGGATGATCCTCATCCTGTGGTTTTTGGTGTGCGTGGTGGGTTTGCATTTCCTGGCCGATAACGGCCAGCATGCCAGCATGCCTATTGAAACCGGCTTCCCTGCCGGACAGGGCGCCAATGAAACCCTCGATGAACACCAACTGGAGACAAGTTTTATCCTCCCGGAGGATGATGGCATTTCATCCCCGTTGGCGCTGGCAATTTCCGTCTCCCCGGATGGGGCTTTTGCTCCCCTGCTTTTTGTCGTTCCCCTCCTGAACCCCCCCAGAGCCTAAATCCTTCGCCCTGCAGAAGATCTGTGCAGGCCTTGCCGCGCGGCTCCATACAGCCAGGTGCGGCTGATTTCCTTTGTCCATTACCCTGCTGACTTTTACCGCATGGCTGGAGGCAGCCGGATTTATCCCTGGCAAATGCGTCAGCAACGAGATCCATGTAAATGATGAGAAAATATTTTGTATCATCTCAATAACTTGGGGGGCGGGGGGGGGGGGGGGGGGGGGGGGGGGGGGGGGGGGCCCCCCCCC
>JBFYSM010000014.1:0-9220 GCA_041301605.1 Chloroflexota bacterium
CCCAGGCTCCATAGAGCAGACTGTACTTTTTCTCTCCCTTCCGGACAGCCAGGCAACGCCGAACGCTGGTCTCCAGATCCATCAAATCGATCTGTACCTTTCGGCGATCAACAAAAAAAGCCGGCGAAACCAATCCGGCCACTTCCAGGCCTCGGTTCCGCGCCAACTCCACCAACTGCTGACACCAAGATGTTTTGCCGGCTCCTCGCTGGCCGCTGATAAAAAGCAATTGATGGTGGTTTACCGGTTGGATAGAAAGACTCGCCAGGAGTTCGGCCGGCGAGTCTAAAACAACAGTCTGCACAGACGTAAGCTCCTTTCCAATTCGATCCCGTATTCCAGGATTTCGGGAGGCTGCCGCGTTTCCTTGGCAACCCTGATCCCCTCTCGTGAGGAGATTGCCTGACTGACCATAGCTTGAGGCGGTAGGTCAAACAGGTCGGAGATGTTCAGCATCAGGTGCTCGATCTCTTTTTCTGCACCTTCTTATATATTGGAGGATACCCCCTTTCGAGAGAAAGTACAACCCCCGCTGGTGGCATTTCCGTCTCACCCTACCGGGTGATTGCACAAACGGGCAATGGCCACCAGTTCAATGGATCAGAGCTTTGGATTTTTCAAGTCATCCCTAACCTTCTTGATCTCATCCAGGACTTCCAGTTCTGACTTGAGTTCATCGTTCAGGGATGCAAAATAAGCCTTCAGGTTGCGGACCAACTTGCCCGCTTCGCGCGCCATGCGCGCCAATCGTTCTGGCCCCAGCACAATGGCAGCCAGCAACAAAATGACGATCAGTTCATTCATCCCCACACCAAAGATCTTATCCATTTCGACGCCTTCCTGCGATTGCAGCCAGAACGATACTGATCACATATAAAGCCATCAGGGGCAGCATAACCAGGCCCATGTTGACCGGATCCACGGTCGGTGTGATCCCTGCCGCCACAATTGCCATCGCCACAACAGAATAGCGCCAACCTTGCGCCAGCTGTTTGGCTTTGACAATTCCAAGCCTTGCCAGGAACATTACCACCAACGGCATCTCGAAGAATAAACCGATCCAGAACATCAGGCTGGTGATGAATTGGAAATAATTCAATGGGCGTACCTGGGTTTGGATATCCAGGAAATTCACCAAGAAGGGTACAGCCGTTGGGATCATCACAAACCAGGTGAAGGCCACCCCGCTCGCAAACAGGCCCGTTGCGAATGGAACTCCCAGCAAGAGCCAGATCTTCTCACGTTTTTTCAAGCCGGGTAGCAGGAAACGCATCGCTTGGTACACAATGAAGGGCATCCCCAGTACTACGCCACCCAGCAACGCCACGCGCATGAAGATGGCTACGTTCTCGGTGATCTCTATGGAAACCAAAGCATTCCGCCCTCCCAAGGGGGCAGCCAGATAATCGATCAATGTCTGGGCGAAGGCAAAACACAGTGCGGTCGTGACGATGACAGCTATAAACGCCTTGAAGATCCGCTGTCGCAGTTCATTCAGATGCTGTAACAGGGGTTGAGACGTTTCCAGTTTTACACTGGCTTTGCGGTGGGCGCGGCCCAAGGCGCGCATTTTCTCGCGCCAACTGAGCTTGCGCTTCGCAGGATTGGATTTGGTCTCCACCTTGGAGGGTTACTCCTTGGGGGCTTCGCTACCGCTAGATGCTTCGGTTGTACCCTCGGTTTCCTTTTTTCCGGACAGCCCGGAACGGAATTCTCGAATGCCCTTGCCCATCTCGCCGGCAATCTTCCCGATCCGTCCCACCCCAAACAGCAAGAGGACAATGACCAGTACAATGATCAATTCAGTGGTTGAAAAATGGGGAATCATGTTGAACTCCTTTATACATCTTTAGTTAATTGAAATGTATCCGGTGTCGTCAGATCGACTCTAAGCTCTCGCACATATATCTCGCCATCGCGGTTTTCCAATACGTTCGTACACAGGCCTACTTCAACGCCCAACTTCTTCAATGAGCGGATCTGACTCACATGGAACTCGAGGTAATTGTACTCCTCATTTACAACATAATTTTCAAAGCCGTTCTTATCAAGGTGCCGCCGAACCGGGGCAACATCTTCACCGAAAACCTTGGCACTCTTGAGGAAATAATCCTTTTGTGAGAAAAACATCACCTTCGGTACCGAGCGACCACTATTCTGTTGATAGATCTGACCGGTGTGCTTGTTTTCCAGGGAACAGTAATGGATCCCCAATCTGAGCTTGTTATCCAGAGCAAACTCCAAGAGATCCAGACAAACCAATTCACTCCGGGCAACCGGTAATCCGCCAGCATACCAATAGTCATATAACACGCGGAATGGCTTGTTCTTTATGCGATATCCTCTCCGGTTGAATTCTTCGGCATTGTTCAATGGAAAACACATTTCCAACAGATTGATACTGAACAGGTTCAACTGGTCAAGATGAACTAAAACATCTTTCATCACATCAAGCGAGTCAGGCAATATGGGCATCTCAACCATGACATAAGGGATAAAATCCTTTGCCAGGGCTATGCGGTCAAATATGTAGTTGTTCCCTCGTTCCAAATCCTGCATCCGGATACTGAACCGGATTTCATCCAATTGCGTTTCCTTGAGCGATTCTAGAATCGCTCGATCTACATAATCTCCGCTTGTGTACAAACGCGTATATACGCCCGGGAAGTTCTCCTTGGCACTGCCAAAGAAACGGATCGCTTCCGGCTTGTGGAGCAACGGTTCCCCCCCAGTCAGGGCCAGGTGCTTTGCACGCTGGCCGCGTTTCCGGGCAGCATCGAGCTCCGAAACCGTGTCGCAGAGGTTTTCCCGGTAATAATCATAGTTTTCCTGGTTCGGGTTGAAGCAATAGTAACAATCCCGGTTGCACTTCAAGGAAGTGAAAAATGTGGCGCTTCCCACACCCGTCTGACAGGCAACACAGGCGGGGGAGATGTGGTTGATAAATATGCTTTTCCCATCATTGCGGATCGTAGCGCCCTTTTCCCGCAGGGTGTTCATCCGATCGGCAACTTGTCCGGAATAATCCTGCGCATCCACCTGGATCCCGGTTTGGAAGACCCGCTCCATGAACTGCTGGGAAATCCGGATATAGATTTGTGCATAAGCCCGAAAATCTGGGTTTTTGATCAAATCCAACGAATTTTCGTTTATCTCGACGATCACGCCTGCTCCTCTCTTCGATCCCGAGGGGATATCATTAAGCCAGGGGGAAGCTTCGAACCAAAGGGATTTTTACGACGATATTCACAGGTTGGGCAGACATACGTATCCGGCTTTGCCGCGTAGGTGGCTTTACATTGTTCGCAACGAGCAAGCGCGCCTTCGTGTAAAAGAATGGCATCTTTTGATCCAAAAACCTGATGGAAAGAAGGGGCGTGATCGACAGCAATTGCAGTTGGGACGCAAATATGTGCACACAATTCACACCCAATACAGAACGAGGGGGAGAAAGTCAATTGGTAAGTGGTTTCTTCGCTATTCATTTCGAACTGCAACGCCCCGGTTGGGCATCCACGCCCACACACGCCACAGGCCGTACAGGTATTCGAAACCGATAGCATGGCATAGATTCCACCAAGCAGAAGCGGATCTTTTTCTGTTGGTGAGGTCGCTAACAGGGTGACTGCATGGGAGATGCGTCGGCGATCCCGCCCCAATTGGTTCCCAGAATCGGTGTCTGTTTGTTCGAGCGCACGCGCCAAGGCAACCTGACCTTGTCTGGCAGCAAAACGGAACAGATCCCGCCGGGAAAGAGGCGGGTTGCGTGCATCCCAAAGAGGCCGCTGATAGGAATTTTCCAACGTTGTGACGGGCGTGAGCATATTGGACCGGCCCCATGCAGACAGCAAAAGGCGGGCATGATCTACCTGCTTTTCCAGATTTGCGCGTAACATCCCCCAGGCACAACCTGCGCACGCATCCATGCGGATCAAGATGTTCTTCTGACCCATTGCGGCAAGTGTCACCAACGCTCCTGCCCCAAGCCCCGCCAGGCAGCCGCGGCAACGGATACCAATGCTTTCTTCTGCCCACCCTTTTTCACTGTATGTGTTCACCTCACACAATAACTCAACACAGGCATCCTCAGTACGCGTCATGCAGGTCAACAAATCTTGAACCACATCATCCGCCCCAAACGCCCCTACCGGACAGGCCGGGATGCATGCCAGGCAATTCACGCATTTCCTGGAATCCAGGGCAGGTGGTTTCATCGGTTCTATGGCAGATGTAGGACAGATATCGAAACAGGCCTGGCATGTAGCAAATCGATCCTGTGCATGCAGGCAGCGACGGTCATCGAATGTGACGGCTGACCGGTCTATGGATGAAAACCGCTCGGCAGCCGAAAATAGACTCACCCCGCACGTTCCTCGGGCAGTTTTGCACCGACCAACTGGCCAGCTTCAATCAAGGCCCCCTCGACCAGATGTCCGATGCCGCGATAGAAATCTGTTTTTGCGTATTCATCCACAAGACTCACCCATCGAAAGGCCCAGCGCAGTAAATGCTCATTCAGGAAATCGCGTTGTGCCTCCAAGAGCTGCTGAAATGCAGTTTCATCTTTTTGATCGAGCGACTCCAAGGCTGACTGTGCCAGATGGGCTACGAAGGCCAGTTCCAGGCCGATATGGTCATCCGGTTCCTGGTGCAGTTTTTCGGGTTCGAGCTTGTACCGGCGATACCAGTTGCGCACCTGGAGCGTCTCTTTCTGGAAAATCATACGTTCTTCGTTGAAATAGACCGATTCCCACACTGGAACCAGCACTTTTGCGATGCCCACAAACATGTGAGTGTAATCAACCCGCAGATTCATAAAAGCCTGATCAGAAATGACCGGTCGATTCGCTTCGCTCCAGGCTTGCAGATATTTCAGGCCAAGTAGTGTCTCTGCTTGATTTTCACCAAAAGGCGCTTCAGAAAACACATCTTCATCGATCAAAGATTGCAACCAGGTTTTATCTAGTTCTGTATATAGGATTTTTCCTAATAAGCTAAATAGGAGCTGCTCTCCCAATAATGCTGTTGCCCAATCCGTACCTGCGTTGTTCTGATTCATGCTTTGATCCTCTTTTCGATTTGTTTTAGCGCCATCTTCTGTCGACTCCAACGGTAGAATGCTATCAGGGGTAAAAGAATAGTGGAGACCAGGATGATAGCATAAGTGACCAATGTAATCAACCTGGCAATATCAATCCCGATCAAAGCCAGGCGGTTTGCAATCTGGGCCATCAGCGTCGGTTGAAAGGTTGTTGAAACCGGAACACGGTCATTGGAATGTAAAGCCCTCACCACGACCGGATTGTATGGGATAACCGAGGCTTGCGAATCTTCACCAAGAACAATCATCTGACCTGCCTGGATGGGCAGGATGTTCGTGCCTCCATCCAGCGTGATCGTTCCGCTTCCATCAAGAAGATAAAACCAGGTTGCCTGACCAGGTACATCCTCTAGGGCAAATATCCCGCTGAGAAGGCCGATCTCCACACTTCCAACCTGGATGATCACATTATCTTCATTCTGGTTATATCCCCATAGCCAGCCACGCTCCAGAAAGATATGCTGCCCGCTTGAGCTACTGCGAGTTTCAGAAGGCACAATGATCTCTCCATCCCCCCAAGGGATACTCTGTGTCTCCGGGCGGCGGACCAACTTGAAATCCGACTCTCCATTGGAACTTGTCTTCTGATCGACTACCCGGGCCTGGCTGTAATAGCCCGGCGCATCCACCACCAGGGTGGCCTTCTCCACTGGCACGCCGTGGAGGGCATAGTGACCTTCAGGCAGTACAGCCTGGAAAATATCCAGCTTTTCAACGTTGATCCAGGCAAAAGGCAGCCTTCTCCCCTCACTATCCAGGATATCCCCACGATAGGAATAGCCTTCCAGGGGCAAAAGCTCAAGCTCTACAACCGATGATAGCGATTGTGCCAGGTTGATCTTTTGATCCGCCGTTACCAAACCCTGGCCGGCAAGAGAATCCTGATCAACAGTGATGAGATATTCCCCGAGTGGGATATTATAAATCATGAAGGTTCCGTCTGCATTCACCTGGATTTTCTGGGTTTCCCCGTCGGGCTGGTGAACCACCCATACATAAAACGGAGATGGAGCAACGGTTCCCTTGACAAGACCGAAAATCTTCCCCATTTGGGCTTTTACTTGCAATGTAACAGGCGATCCATCCGTTGCACCTGGAGGAAGCGTGATCTCTACCGGGGCAATACTCTCATAAAGCATTCCATTCAATACGGAAGGCAGAACCTGAAAGCGATAGGTGGTGGGGGCCTGAGCCAGTGCTTCTACCTGCACATATGCAACCCCATTTTCATCCGTTCCTCCGGTTGCAAAGCGGGATCGCCACATATACAACCAGGTTGCCCCGCTGATTGGGATGTTTTGCAATGGAACCTGCTGTTCGCTAATAATTTCAACCCGAACGGGAACAACCGCATACCCGGAACGATCAACGGTGATCGTACGTTGTGCAATGGCAATCCGCCCTGCCGGGTCTGTAGCGGTAGTTATCAAGAGCATCGGTCCTGGCGGTAGTTTTAGGCTCGCATTCCATTCATCTCTCGAGAACTGGGCCGATGGGTGAACATGACACACATCCCCGCATGGAATGAACTCGGCAGCAAAATCCTCGGTGTAAGCACCCGGATTGACCGTGGCATAGATTCTGAAAATACCGTCGGAATCAGGAGATATGGTCAGGTGGGTAACCAAGGTTGTATCCTGGTAGATTGCGACTTCCACCAATATTTGCGTTGGGCTGAAGGATTCGCTTTCGACCCACCCTTCGATGGGAATATTGTACAGCAAAGTTGACGGCCCGGAATAGAAGGTTTCCCCTTCATTCGGAAGCGTCAGGCCAATCTTGAGTTCCTCGCCCTGCGCCTGCACCGTGGATACGCCGGCAATTGACAGTATCCAGCCCATGATCAAGATGATGATAACCGGGCATCTTTTCATAGGTTGTATTTACTCTGCACCTGTAACCAGGATATTCCAGGGATTTTCCGGGAAGTGGCAACGTTCACATACCACTTCTTTAGCAATCGTATGTGAAACATACGGGACAATTTTGGCCCGTCCAAGCAACTCGGTTGTACGGAAAGTTGTCCAGATCCCCTGACCATCCAAGGGAGCAACCTCCAAACCGCTTGCATCATGACAGGCAATACAATCGATGGATTGATGGAACACCCTATGGCCAGGATTGCCCGCTTCTCCTCCATCCAAGAAGATGACATCAGAATGACATCCCTCTGCAGTACAGCTTGCGAAGGTGGTATGGGGCTGGTGGCATTCCGTACAGGTAAAATCGCTATGAGCGCCACCGCTTAAGTCTATTGCGTATCTGAGAGTTTCCGTATCCATATGGCATTTCGCGCATAAATCGCTGGAGGATGCAAGAGTTTCGTAATATCCTGTTTCCTGGTTGAACCAGGTTACTGCCGGGGAAACGGTCCCGTTTTCAACCGGGTGGCAAACCTCGCATCCGATACCCTTCCAATCCTCTTCACTGATAAGCGGGTTCCCTTCAGCAATGCGCGGGGTTTCCTCGAAATCGAATTTACAGGAAACGCAATTGGGCGGTGGATCGATGCGTGCCTGAGCATCCCAGTTCAACGGGGAATGGCAGCGTGCGCAATACGTGTTGGGCCCTTTGCCAAGATTATAAGCAGCAGCATGTGGACCCGCCTCCCAATCATCCCAGGCTGCCAATGCCATCGGGCTGACCGTTTCTGTGGGCGTTGGGATTGGAATAATAGTTGGTGTTGGGGTGCCCCGGTTTTCCAGGGTGGATGGAACGGGTTGACAACTGGCGGAAACCAAGAGCATCAAACACAGGAAGGGAATCCGGATTATCAGATAATCTCTGGAAATTAAACCTCTAAAAATGCTTGAGAAGATCATAAGCTATGGCACCTCAATTGGAACAGCATTCGGATCACCATCCTGATCGAAATATTCGCACCAGAAGAGAACAGCTCCATCTATGTGGCAATCTTCGCAGCTGACATCTTGTGCGATGACGGGTTTCTCGGTATTGCCCGGGTGATGACAGCGTACGCAATCAACTTCCGTGGAAAGGTTGTGTGAAGGCCAGGCTGTCATGGTATGAGCGAATCGGATGCTGACGAATTGCATATAGTGTTTGGATGTTGGATCATCCTCTAGCCAAATGCCCAGCTTTCCCGCGTCATGACAGGCAGTGCAATTCACGCTCGGATGCCGGGCATGTTCCGGGGCTCCTGCGCCCGTTTGCGGGTCATGGCAATCTGTGCAGTCGGATGGCGCACCGTGCACGCCATGACATTGTGTACATTCCCATTGGTTGTGCGCCGGGGAGGCTTCCTGTTCCCCCATCACTTCAAAGCCGTGCAGGCCTTCATGACATTTGGCACATAGTTCATTGGTATCCTCAACCGAGATATACGTCCGATTGGCTTGATCCCAGAAAGAAATCTCGACCGCATAGGAAGTGCCGATGGGCTGGTGACAAACCTCACACCCAATGCTCATCCAATCCACCTGTTCCACCAGTTCACTCCCGGTGAGATCCGGCCGGGCTTCCCCAGGTTCACGCTTGCAGGAATAACAATCCAGGGCCTCTTCTTGGGCCTTGTTCTCAGGATTCCAATTCAACGGTGATTTACACCTGGCACAGGTTGTGTTTGCGCCGATCCCATCATCATATGTATCAGCATGCCGGGAGGCTGACCATTCTGCATATGCGAGTTGGAGTTCCTCTTCCGTAGCCACGCGCGGGCTTTCCGTAGCTTCTGGTGTAGAAGATGTGGATGCAAAGGAGGGTGCAGCCGTCACAGTTCCGGCTGCCAGGAACAATCCGATGATAATGACCACGATAATTACAAAAACCGACCTCTCGTGCATCAGTTCTCCTTAACCTTTCCCGGGGAGGCATTTTGAATTACCTCCCCGGGAGTCGACCTGCGTACGTCAAGCTGGATATGCGATTACAGGGTAATGCCTACCTGGCTCGAGTAGAAGATGAAACGGCCCAAGACTTCGGCCACGAACACCAGGATAAACGCAGCATAGGCCATGTAACTGAGCACCTTCTCGCGGCCCGCGCTCTGGGCGTTCTGGTACAGGAAGAAACCGAACACGCCTGCACCCAGGAAAGCCAATATCATGCGGAAGAGGAATGTCAATCCCAATGGACCCGCGATCAGTTTAGCGCTTTCAA
>JBFYSM010000002.1:0-5925 GCA_041301605.1 Chloroflexota bacterium
CGGCGTTTCGATAAGCCTGGCGCAGGTTTTCCCAATCGGACAATCGTTCTTGCAGTTCCATGCTCCTCCCAACTTTTATCGCGGCAGGGGGGCAAAGCCCCCCTGCACCCCCCCCGTGTAAAAACCGAATCAGAGTTTCAGAGTGCAGAGATTCAGAGTTCAGATTTAAAGATGGGAGAGACGGCAACACGAAAACCCACATCCCTGCCGAGGGCGCTGAGATCGAACCCGTCGCGGGCGGCACAACGCGCGCCCCCGCGATCGTTGATGAACGAACCACCGCGTAACACACGAGAGCCTTCTTCCGTCTCCAGGTTTTCGCGTCCATCTGCAGGATCATAGGGGTATTTTTCGTAAAGGCTGCGCGTCCACTCCCAAACGTTGCCGCTCATGTCGATACAGCCATACGGTGAATCGCCACGCGGCGAGAACAAACCTACCTCTGTCGTCGTTGCTCCTGTTTTCTGGCGACGCAAGCGCGTCCGCCAACCGCGCGGCGCGTTCCAGTATTCATCGGTATTAGCATGGTTTGCACGCCAGTCGTTCCCCCACGGGAAAATCCAGCCGTTCGTGCCACGCGCCGCCTTCTCCCATTCGGCCTCGCTTGGCAGGGTCATGCCGTGCCAGCGGGCATAGGCCAGGGCATCCCGCCAGGAAACGTTGACAACCGGATGGTTCTTCACGCCCTTCAGGCTATCTTCATCGGCGGTCGGATATCCACTCTCTTTCACAAAGTTCTGGTATCTCTCAACTGTTACCGGATACTTGCCGATATAGAAATCCGGCAGGTAGAGCGTGCGTTGGGGTTTCTCATCACCCTCGGCCATACTATCTGCATCGCTACTGCCCATCAGGAACTCGCCTGCCGATATTTTGACCAAGCCGAGTTCTTCGAAGCGGTCCAGTTCGCACCAGGCCCAGGTTGCAGCGGCTTTGAGGGTCTCGTCCTTCTGTTGGCGCGCCTTTTCGAGCGCCTGCCACACGGCAGCATCCGGTTCAGGCTTCATCTGCGCCAGCACGGAGGCTGCCAGGGCGCGCCCTTTGGCATCCGCCTTTGCATCCCCGATCAGGTTTGACAGCAGGGGCACAAAGGTTTTGCCTTTTTCCACGCCCAGTTCCGGCAGGAAGCCCAGGGCGCGGCGGCGCAAGGCAGGGTCGCGGCCGGCCAGGGTGTTTCCCAGCCAATCCTTGAGCGCCTCGGCGTTGGCGGTTTGCAAGGCATCGGTCAGCAGGCGGAAATCGCTGATGTTCTCCGTCCGGTCGAGAGCGGGGCAAAGCCGCCCGGCGGCCAGGGTTCGCAGTTCCTTTTTATCCACCTGGATATCCTCGCCCAGGCTCCAGCCGGCCACCGCCAGGCTGGCCGGGTTCTCTCCGCTCTGCTCCAACAGGGCGCGGATCAGCTCAGCGGCCTTTTCCGGCTTGACCAGCCCTACAGCGATCAGGATCACTTCGCGCCAGGGTTCCTCGGCGGCATGAGCAAGCAATATATCCTCCTGTCCGTTTTCGGCAATATACGCGGCGGCCAGGTAATCATGCAGGGCGCGGTGGGCGAACTCGAAGACGCGTTCTTTTTTCTCACTCAAAATGCCAGAGCGCTGGTAGATCTGGTCGACCAGGTCACACTCTGTGATCCTGATCTTATCGTCCAGCAATTTGGGCAGGAGGGGGGTGATCAAGCGCTCGAGCTCATCCCGCTCGATCTGCAACAGGCTCTTGGTAAGGAAATGAAAGGCAATGTTTTGCAGGATGAGCTGCTTGCCCTTTGGGCTTGGGCTGTTGACATTGGATAAGCGGTGAACTTCCCTGTCCCATTTATCCAGCAATACATCCAGGCAGGCTTTGTACAATTCGGCGCGGCCCTCCGGCAAATCTGCGCTTCTCCTGTACACCAGGGTCACCAGGGACAGGATCAAGGGTGTGCGCGCGATATGCAGCAATGTTTCTTTCTTGCGCAGGGCTTCCCACAAACCATCCGCATAGGGACGGGCTTCATCATGCGCTTCCTTTTCTACGCGCTTTTCGATTTCCGGCGTGACCTTTTCCAAGTCGGCCAGTTTTTGGGAGCGAAAAACCTCACGATACCAGGCGCCGATGAATTTGCGCACATCATCCTCATCGAACTCGCGCACCGTATAGGTTCGAAAGTCTGGCAGTTGCTGCTCCCAGCCAGCTGAACGGCAGGTGACGATGATCCAGTTGCCATAACGCCGGTAGGTGTTGATGAAAGCCTTGATCAGCGTTGCGACGCGTTCCTGTTCGCCAGGATTCAGCAACTCATCCAGGCCATCCAGCAGGATGATGCAATTCCCCTTTTTCAGGCGGCGCTCGAAATACCCCGAAGGAGCATGTTCGAGTTTGATCGTATGCGACCATTCCAGCAAACCCAGCAACGTTTTGGGCGCATCCGGAAGGCCAATATCCCTCAGGCGCGCATACATGGGCACTGGTGATTTTAGATGGATCCGAAGGGGGCTCTGGATGTGGCCGGTAAAAACCAGCATAAGGTAATGCAAGAGGGTGGTTAGCCTGCACCGGGCTTTCCCAGGATGGCAATGCATTTCTTGTCTGAATCAAAGATGTGCTCCCAGGAAATGGGGGGCTTGTCGTTCTCTTCGCCTTTCCTGGCCCCGCTATCCACATGCAGGGACACATAGATTTCCTTCAGGCGCGGCGGCTGTACGCCCTTGCTGTATGTGCCGATGATTTTCAGGCGTTGATGTTCCTCGATCAAGGCTTCGTAGTAACGCTTCTGGAAGCCAACACCCAGCGATTGAAATCCCGCTTCGATCTTCTTCCAAATCCATTTCAACAGAGCGTCGAGCGGCTTGGCAAGGATCACACCCAGGAGAAGCATGATCAATGCCAGGATGAAGTCATTGCCTATGTCTTGCCAGAAATCTCCCATCATGCCACATCCTTTCACATCGCTAAAACAATTACAGGACAACCTGCAGGGTCAGTATCCCAACTCCTTCATGATCTGGGCCTCATCCTCATGATCCAACCAGTTTCACCCAATCCACGCCAAAAGGCTGCATGGTGTTTACCAGGCGTGCATCCGCAGTCCACAGATCCACGCCCAGGCGCTCGGCCAGAGCCAGGTAATGGGCATCATAAGCAGCGGGGAGATGATAAGTCGCAGCCAGATCGCAGGCACGCCGATGTAATTCGGCATCTCCAATCAGGGTCACAGGCAGGTCGAGAGCAGTATCCAGTGCCTGGCCAATGGCTTCTGCGCTCAGCAATCCATGTTTTTGGTATTGATGGAGGCTGTTTACAACCTCGTAATAAAGCAACGTTGGGGCAGCGACTTGCGCCCCGGCACCTTGCCAGGACTCCCAGAGATCCCTGATGACATCATCCGGGAATATGACCATTTTTACGACGATGTTGGCATCAATGCAGACTGTTGAGGAGTTGTTCATCGCGTTCCTCGCGGGCCAGGCGCAACATCTCTGCCGGATCAGGCAATGTGCGGCCGTCCAATTCCCTGCGGATCAATTCGTGCGTTTCTTCCAACTTTTTCCGCCAATCCGGCTTGGAACCTTTCTTGATCAAACTGTCATATTGCTGCTTGGAAATGATCACCACCTCCGGCTTGCCGTCGCGTTCCACGATCACCGGCCCGGATTTGGCCCGGCGCATGATCTCGCCGAAGCGGATGCGGGCATCCGTTGCACTTACAGTTCGGTTCATCTTCACTCCTTGTTAATCAATCAATTAATCGATTAACAACAGTATACTCCCGAAGAAAAAATGTGTCAATCAATACCCCAACTCCTTCATGATCTGCGCCTCATCCTTTTTACTTCCTGTTCCGAACAACTCGCGCCAGAAATTGTCATCATACCTTCTCGATTTCACCGGCAGCGGCATCGGCACACCCCATCCAAGCAACAACACTTCCTCCTTGGGTTGCAAGCGCGCCAGCATGCCGCGCAGCGACTCGCGCCCCGAAAGCCCGGAGAGCACGGCATGGATGTCGTCCTCGTCCCCCAGCCAGCCGGAGATGCGCGTGCCGAGTTGGGACATAACCTCGTCATAGATCTGCGAGGGGCGCTGGTCGATGATCAGCAGGGTGACGTAGTATTTGCGCATCTCGCGCGCGATGGTGGCAAACGTGGTTTGCCCAGCCATCTCGCGGTTAAGTAGTTTGTGCGCTTCCTCCACCACGATGACAAGTTGGCGAGGTTCAGACTCTTTTTCCGGGTGGCTGCGATGCTTGTTGGTGCGATCTTCCCATCGGTCGCGAATTTTTCTGGTGAGCAGATTAGCCACCAACAAGTAATCCAAATCGCTTTCGAACTGGCCAAAAGATAGAACGATATTTTGACCAGCATCCAAGGCCTTAATGATCTCACCGATAGAATCGGCAGCTGGCTTTTCAACAATGTAGGGCTTGCCAAACAACTGGCGCAACTTATTATGAAGCGCCTCTGCCGCCATCACGTTCACCCCTACGCTGTTCGCCCATTTTGCAACGCTACCTTCAGCAGGAACTTTTTTCCCTTCGTCTGTTATAGTCATTTCCTGGTTCATGCTTTTAAACTCGGCGAACCAATTCTTGTGAAAACTGCTGTATAGCGCATCCAATGTGGTGGCAGTTGTTTCTTTCAAATCCAGAGTGCGGGTCAATAGCAGAATATCCGATGATGTGATATCCGACATTGAAACTTCAAGATTGAAGTCTGGCGGGTTATTTCGTATCATCGCGCCTGCACCTAAGCCCACCACCCGCACACGCAGCGAAGGCTTGCTCTTGAGCCCGGTTACCTTTTGCTGTGTATCGGAGGCTACATCATCGAACCCATACTCGTTGTGCATGTCGAACACCAGCACCGAGGCCTTGTTGTGGTTCATCAGCCCGGCCAGTACGATGCGGGTCAGGAACGACTTGCCGGTGCCGGTCGCGCCGAAGACACCCGCCGAGCGCTGGACGAATTTCTCCAGGTCGATGCAGACGGGATGTTCCTGCTCGCGGGTGTAACCGATAACGAAGTTGCCCTTCTCGGACGGATCGCCGAATATCTCGGCGATGTCGCCCGCAGATGCCATCCGTACCTCTGCATGGTGCGGCGGCACGGTCTTGACCGGCAACGGGCGCGGCATTTTATTGACATGTTCCGCCATCCAGGCCTGGTACTCCGGCGTGCCGGGTTCGGGCCCGCGCTCGAGCATCAGGGCCGGCAGGATCTCCAGGTTGGTGTAGAGCGTCTGGCCATGCAGGGCCTTGGCCAGGGCGGACGGCAGGCGCGTTTCAGTCTGCTCATCGGCGAAACGCGGATCGGTGGCGCCGAGCTGCAGGTCGGTCACCAGGCCGTAGAACTGCCAGTCCCCGCTGGGGATGACGACGAACGCGCCCTCCTGCACTTCCTGGGAAGGGACAGTCAGGCGAGCGCGGAATGACTCTTTCAATCCGCCGCCGATGATGTAGCCGATTGGGGATTGTTGATTTGTGATTGAGGATTGAGGATTGGACATGATGACCTCGAAGAATTTGTTAGAGATTGTTGATTGAAGATTGTGGATTGGCTTTCTGGATTTTGTTGACTCTGATTATCTGGCTTGCGTGCAGCGGTTGAGATTTTCGCGGGCGGTTTTGGCGGAGGCGGTCAGGATGGCGATGAGTTCGTTGGCTTCTTTCGCCAGTGGCTGGATTTTTTCCTGCGCCACAAGGCCAGCGTCGGTAAGCATTTCCAGCCAGTGCTGGGATTCGTCGGCTTCCTCGATGGTGATACCGATCTTGGAGATGAAATCCGCTTTGGATCGTCCGCGGCAGGCAGCGCGATAGTTCGTACCGACGGAAAGGGAGGAACGCAACAGCTGATTCCCGATCACCCGTCCCGTTTGTGTAGATGGCAGGGAGTCAATCAGCTTGATTACATCCAAGCCGAACTTTTTTGTTCTGCGCTTTAATTCATCAGC
>JBFYSM010000061.1:0-3098 GCA_041301605.1 Chloroflexota bacterium
GCACAGATCGTTTCCGTGATCACCAACGAGTCGGTCGATTCGTTGCAGTTGAAGGAAGGCAGGCAGGCCTACGCCGTCATCAAGGCTTCCAATGTGATGATCGCCGTGGATTGAGCCAACAAGCATAGACTGCCTGGAAACATTTAACGAACAACAGGATGCAGGCTGCACTCTGAGCAGTTTGCATCCTGTGTTTTGTACTTTGCTTGAGGCTTACGGGGTTACACCCGTATCCACCAACCCCAGTAGAAGGTTATCCAGCAATTCCTGCACCATGCCCTGCTTGCCCTCCGGCAGCAGCTCGGGGTTGATATCGGTCAACAACAGCGGTGTGGAAATCGTCTGGCTGCCGCGGCCGTCGATCAGGTCCGGCCAGAGGCGCTGGATGGCCGGGACCAGGTCCGGCTGGAGGCTGGCCACCCAGTTCGTCTGCAGGCTTTCGAAGGGCAGCCGTTCGCTGATGATCAGCAGGCCTCGCTGGGCCATGTAATCCAGCAGTTCGGGGGTGGCCGCCTGCGGCTCCACGTAGGCAACATCCACCATCATATCCAGAAAGTAATCCGAATAATAGGGGTACTGATTGAGTTGCGTGTTGAGTGGGATTTGCGGGTGAACCGGGTACTTGTAGAAGGGCGGAAAGGCCGGGTTGCACAGGCCGCAATAGAAGGCACGCCCATTGGTGAAAGCATCGATAGCCTTCTGACCGGCATCATCCTCCATCGTGATGAGTCCAACCCGGTAATCGGGAGACAGGAGGGCAGCTATGTAACCGGCAATGAAAGCCTGCTGGATGGGTGCATTACTGGATGCGCCAACAGTGGACAGGTTGGGAGTTGGATTCAGGTTGGGGATGTTGGCGCCCAGGAACTGCACCGCCGGCGCGGCGGCCGCCAGGGATGCCAGGCCAGGGTCGGTGCCAATGGCGATTACAACCCCCAGGCCGGGTTCGTTCTGAACATCGCTTTCCGTGAGACTGCTGCGCACCTGGAAGCGGTAGCCGGAAGCCTGCGCCAGATCGTAAACAGTGGACTGGTAGCGGTTGGTCTCCGCCTGAACCATATCGGCTGGCAGGACCAGGATGACCAGCGGGGTGACCGGCCCAGGTGTATTGGTTGGGCTGGGAAGAGGCGGCTGGGTAATCTCCGGGCTGGGGGTGGCATCCGCCGCAGGCCCGCCGGTGAGGCTGCAAGCGGTCAGGAAGACAAATAAAAGAAGGAACGCGAAGGTTTTCCGCATGGGTGTTTTCTCCAGAATGGGGAATCAAGGAATAAAAGCTGCTTTTCAGCGCAAGCGGTATTTTACCTGAAATGTGAGAGCATAAACGAGGGTGCGTCGCACCAGACCGGAGAGGAGAAGCCCGTCGAACAGCGGGTATTTTCGCCCGGGAAAATCCCATTAAACATGGTGCGACGCACTTGCCGGCTGGATGTTTATGAAATCCGTTTGGCCATCCGACGCCGGTGTTGCTCGTGGATCTCCTGCACCAGCATCGTTTTCTCGGCCACCGCGGCCTCCAGCCAGAGCCTGCCCTTCCCGGCTGTACCCTGTGACCCGGCGCCGTAAGCCCCCGTCTCGGTATCATCGTACCAGGGCGGGTTGGCAACCAGCGCACCACCTTCGATCCAATCCATGTAGTAGTTGGGGGTGCTGATGAATTCGGTCTCATCCACGGCGCGCTCCATGTGGACCCGCTTTGGATCCAGGTGCAGCATGAGCGAGGTTTCCAGTTCACAGGCGTGTCCCATGCCACCGATCCCGGATGTGCGGTATTGCTCCAGGGTGCGGATGCCCTCCGCAGTCGAAAGGTACAGGAAAGCTGTGGCTGTGAACGCATCCAGGTAGCGCTCCCCGCAGGCCTTGACGATGTTGACCAGGTAGGAATGGTTGCCGCCATGCCCGTTCAGGAAGAAGAATCGATCGTGCCCCGCCGCGACCAGTGAACCAACCAGGGCGATCAGGAAATCCTCGTAAGCTCGCCCACCTGCATTCAGCGTGCCGAAATAGGATGACCGGTGGGCGCTGACGCCATACGGCAGGACCGGCAGGAGCGCGGTCGCATCCGGCAGGCCGGCATGTGTGCCGGTTGCAATGGCTTCGATGATGCGCGTGTCGGTATCGAGGGGCAGGTGGCAGGCATGCTGCTCGGTGTGACCGACCGGAACCAGGAACACCCGCTCACCATGCGGCAAATGCAGGGTTGGGCTGCCATTCCTCGCCACTCGCAAAGTGGGTATGGAGAACTCCGGCAAGGTATCCGCTTGTGCGGCGATTACAAACACCTGCTGCCAGCCATCCTCATGCAGGCTGGACAGGATCCCATTTGCAAACACCTTGAATGTTTCCACAGGAACACCCAGGCCGCTCTCCGGCCAACCATAGGGAATTGGATCAAGAACGATTACCTCGTCCAAACCTGCCGCCTCCATTTCCAGGCCCGTGCCAAGCGGCAGGATGACGGGTATGGAACGCGGCATATCCTTCAGTTCCGGCCAGGTGAAGTCAACGTAAGCGAGTTGTCTCATTAAATCCTCCAGGGCATCCCCGGCCCATGCAATTTCGCCTCTCCAGGCGTATCCATCCAGATCCCCGCCACCGGGACACCGCACTTCGGGCATTTCCCAGCAGGTGTGATCTGGTAACCGGTGATGATATATCCCCGGCGTTGCACCAGGGTCGTGTTGCAGTGATAGCAGGTGGTGTCTTCATAAGTCTCGACGCGGCCCGGCAGGTTCCCGGCATAAACGTAGCGCAGGCCGGCCTCGCGGCCGATCTCGGCTGCCTGCAGGAGCGTGCGCGCCGGGGTATTGTCGGCATCCGTCATTTTGTAATCCTTGTGGAAGGCGGTCACATGCCAGGGGATGTCCCGCGAGACGCCGGCCAGGAAGCGGGCGGTATCCCACAACTCCTCGTTGGAGTCGTTGAAGCCGGGCACGATCAGCGTCACAATCTCCACCCACAATCCCATCGCGCGGGCGCGCCGGATGGTATCCAGCACGTTCTTCAGCACGCCGCCCAGTTGACGGTAGTTCTTATCCTGCATGGACTTCAGATCGATCTTGTACGCATCCAGGTGGGGGCGCAGGTACTCCAGCACTTCC
>JBFYSM010000066.1:0-3969 GCA_041301605.1 Chloroflexota bacterium
TTCAAGACGCCTGGGATGGTTGCCTGTCTTTTGGCCGGCATGACTGGCTCTCTCTGGAGCCTGATCCAGCCGTTCGTGACCGGTGTGCTGCTCTTCGGCCGCGACCTGTTCTCCATCTGGCTCGATACGCTTGACCTGGGCGAGCGTATTTTCGGTATCGATACGAGCGCTGCGTGGTTGATCGTTCTGGTGCTTGTAGTGGTGTATGCGGCGATCGGCCTGGTCAGCGGCTGGCTGGCCCGCAGCGTGGGCAAGCTGCTGATGGCCCGCTTGCCATATTTCAAAAACCAAAATTCATAACCTGGAGGCTTCCATGAAACACAACATATCCATCATCCTGCTCTGCGTTACCCTTTTGCTGGCTGCCTGCGCTCCCAAGGCGAAAACAACCGGCGATGGTGCTCCGGCACTGGTTGTGACGGACGGTTCAACCCAGGTCAGTTACACGGCTGAGGATCTGCAAGCCCTGGGTGCGCAACAGGCTACCTTCCAGGATGTAACGTACCTGGGTGTCCCCCTCACTGGTTTGCTGCTGGATGCCGGTTTCGATCCGCAGGCTTTGAGGGCGGTAAAGGTGACGGCTGTGGATGGCTACACCGTCAATTACGAACCGGATTTCTTCCTCTTGCCGGATACCCTGGTATCTTACGCCCGCCTGGATGGGCCGCTGGCTGAAGATGAGTTGCCCTTCCGCATGGTACTGCCTGCGGCAGAGGGGAAGATGAACGCCCGTCAGGTCATCGAGATTGAAGTCATTCCTTGAACCTGATCCGCTCGCGCCTGCTGGAGCACCCCTGGCGTTCAGGACAGATCTGGCTGGGTAGCCTGGGCCGCAGCATCCTTTTCGTTTGGATGCTGGCCTTGATCTTGCTCACCCCCATGGAACGGATATTGGTGAGTGCAGGGCTGTGCCTGGCTATATCCTTCTGCCTGTACCCGACCTCCTTCCGGCGTTTATTACGCGGGCGCATCCTGATGGTTCTTGGCATGATCCTGCTTGCCAGTTTGCTGTTCAGTGGTGAAACGGCTGATGCAAGCCTGTTGGGCATCCCTTATTCAAAGGTGGGGTTGACCAACGGCTTGCAAATGATCCTGCGAGCGGTAGTGATCCTGGTGGCTGTTGATGGGTTCTCCAGCATGGTCGAGATCACTGAAGTGGCCGGACTGGCCGAACGCCTGGGCTTGCGCGGCCTGGGATTCTCGATTGGGGTGGCATTCAACCTGCTGCCCGCCCTGCGACAGGCGACTGCCAATACCTGGCACAGCCTGTGGATGCGGGGCGGGTTGCGTCGCAGACGCTTGCACAGCCTGCGCCTGATGCTGGTTACCATCCTGACCAGCGCACTGCAGAGAGGGGATGAGATCGCTCTGGCGGCAGAGGCGCGTGCTTTTACCCCGGAACGTAGCCGGGCCATTCCCCTCCGGCGGGGAAAACTGGATGGTTGGCTCATTGTGCCCCTTCTGGCCAGCTTCGTGCTGATCCTGCTGTTCCCTTAGGACATGGATGGATGAATATGTCGATCCCGATCGTCACCGTGATTGCCAAGTCAGGCTCCGGAAAGACCACCTTCCTGGAAAAATTGATTGCTGAACTATGCCGCCGCGGCTATCGCCTGGCAACCATCAAACATCATTCACATGCCGGCTTCGAGATCGACATTCCGGGCAAGGATAGCTGGCGGCATGCCCAGGCTGGCAGCCGGCACGTGATCATCGCCGCGCCCGATAAAATTGCCTCCTACCGCCTGTTGGAACGGGAGCTTAACCTGGATGAGATTGTCAGCGAAATACATGATGTGGATCTGATCCTGGCGGAAGGCTATAAGCAGGCCAACAAGCCGACCATTGAAATCCTGCGGGCCGAAATCGGATTGGAGTTGATCGCTGATCCAGACCAGTTGATGGCGATCGTCACGGATACACCAGTGGAACAGAAAGCGCCTCAGTTCTCTCTCGAGGATATTGCCAATGTTGCCAACCTCATCGAAGATCAGCTCTTTGGGGGAAGGAATAGCACTTAAAAAAAGTCCCAATCGAAAATCAATTACAACATCCTTGCATTCGTGAGGATTGCGAGGATGTTGAAGGTTGGCCACCAGGGGTGGGGGAGGCTTGCAGAGCCCAAAAGCAGGGGGCAGGGGAGAGTGTGTTAGAATCCGCCTGTGACTGAGAAGGCTGTGCTGGTTCTGGCATCCACTTCACCTCGACGACACCAGTTGCTTTCCCTGGGTGGCTGGATGTTCAGCGCCCAGTTTGCTGACGTGGATGAACGTGTGTTGAAGGGCGAGGCCCCTTCTGATTATGTCCTCCGCCTGGCGAGGGGAAAAGCACTTGCCTGTTCCCAGTTTGCCCACACTGGGCAGATCATTGTTGCCGCCGATACGGCTGTCGTGGATGGGAAAGATATCCTTGGCAAGCCAAAGAATATGGCCGAGGCAAGCGATATGCTACAGCGCTTGCGTAACCATACCCACCAGGTTTACACCGGGATTGCCGTGTTGCGGATGCGTGATGGCAACATGATCACAGATCTCTGCATCACCGATGTTCCCATGCGGACTTACAGCGATGAAGAGATCAACGCCTATGTGATGACCGGTGATCCGTTGGATAAGGCTGGTGGATATGCCATCCAGCACCCCAAGTTCCAGCCAGTGCTTGGACTGAATGGCTGCTATGCCAGCGTAATGGGGCTTCCGCTTTGCCACCTGACCCGCAGCCTGTGCCAGTTGAACATAACAACGAATGCCGATGTGCCGGGCAACTGCCAGTCGGCGCTCGATTATCAATGTCCCATCTTCCCTGCCGTGCTGCAGGGTGAGAATATCGGATAACTTCAAGAGGCTGAAGAATGAAGATCATACGTTGGATATCCCTGGCACTGCTGCTGTTCATCCTGGTGGCCTGCACCTCGGTTGGCAACGGCAATGGCAGTGGAACTGATTTGCCCACCCCGCAAATCTCCACCACCTTTACCCCGGATGAAGATGCGGCCATGCGCGCTTACCTGGATGCGATGCTGGTGGAGGAATACGAAACCATGTACACCCTTTTGACCCAGGTCAGCCGGGATGCCATCAGCCTCGATGAGTTTACCAATCGGTACCGGAATGCGCGTACCACCATGAACGTGCAAACGATCGATTACAGCATCCTATCGACTCTCAAGAATCCTCGTACGGCCCAGGTCGCTTTCAGGATCATCTATCGCACCAGTGTGCTGGGGGATATCCAGCGGGATATGGTCGCCAATTTCAGCCTGGAGGGAGGGGCATGGAAACTCCAATGGGATGATGGGCTGATCCTGCCCGAACTGGCAGGCGGCAAGAAATTATATATTGACTTGCGGACCCCTTCGCGCGGGGATATCTATGACAGGAATGGTTTGCCAATCGTGACTCAGGCCGAGGCGGTTGCACTGGGTTTCACTCCCGCTGAGGTGCCTGATGGTCAACAGGGGCTTCTGTTGAGTGAGCTATCAAAATTAACCGGGCTTACCATCGGCGCCATCCAGGCGCTTTACGAAAACGTTTCGCCCGAATACTACATCCCGGTTGGCGAGGCGACCGCCGAAGCTGTGGAAGAACGCTATGCTGTACTTTCATCCATCGGCGGTTTGCGGATGAACAGTTACAGCTCACGCTACTATTTCGACGGCGGCGTGGCTGCCCAGGCCATTGGCTACACCCTGCCCATCTTCCCGGAAGAGGTGGAAGAGTACCAGCGGAAAGGATATAGCCTGGGCCAGCGCGTCGGCAAAGCGGGCGTCGAGCAATGGGGCGAATCGTACCTGGCTGGCACGAACGGCGCCTCGCTGTATGTGACGAGCGCTGAAGGTGCAGTAGAAACCCGGATTGCCAGCACCGATCCCCAGCCGGCCGCATCCATTACACTGACCATCGACAAGAATCTCCAGATCGAAGCCCAGCAAGCCATGAGCGGTATGACGGGTGCCATTGTTGTCCTCGA
>JBFYSM010000074.1:0-4928 GCA_041301605.1 Chloroflexota bacterium
ACCGGGCTTTCGTCGGCTGCGTGCTGGTGCTGGAGAAGCGCATCCTGACGACCGGCTTCAACGGTTCGCCTGCCGGGCAGCCCCACTGCGATGAAGTCGGGCATCTGATGGTGGATGGGCATTGCGTCCGCACCATCCATGCAGAGACGAATGCCATCATCCAGGCTGCCCTGCACGGTGTTTCCACCCGGGGGGCTACCTGTTATGTTACACACCTGCCCTGCATCAATTGCACCAAGGCCCTGATCAATGCTGGCATTGTCCGCCTGGTTTACAGTGTTGCGTACCGGATCGATGAGAATTCGATGAACTTCCTCAAGGCAGCCGGGATCGAGATCTGCCAGCAGGAATTACAGCCGAACTCGTAAAGGATGGATATGTCGTTACAGGGAAAAGTGATCGTAGTGACGGGCGCCACATCCGGGATTGGCCTGGCTGTGGCCGAACAACTGGCATCCCAGGGCGCACGCGTGATCGGCGTGGGCCGTTCCCCTGAGCGCTGCCAGCAGGCCGAGACGCGCTTGCGCGCCTCGAACAGAAATCCGCAGGTAAACTATCTGATTGCCGACCTGTCCCTCCAGGCCGAAGTGCGCCGGCTGGCAGACGAGATCCGCGCACAGGTGGATGCCCTGGATGGGCTGGTCAACAATGCCGGGAGCGTCCCGTTCCACCAGGTGGTCACCGCCGAAGGGTTCGATCTGCAATGGGCGCTCAACCATCTGGCGCCCTTCCTGTTGACACACGAACTGCTCCCGCTGCTCAAGGCCGCCGCGCAATCCCGCGTGGTCACGGTCAGTTCCGGGTCACATTACGGCGCGCGGCTCCGCTGGGACGACATCCAGTTGCTGGAGCATTATGGCGTGCTGCGGGCATACAAGCAGACCAAGTTGTGCAATGTCCTCTTCATGGCTGAACTCAACCGGCGCCTGGGATTCGGCTCGAATGTGCATGCCTTTGCCGCCGATCCTGGCCTGGTGAAGACCGATATCGGTCTAAAAAGTAATTCCATCCTGGCGCGCTGGGCCTGGGCTTTCCGCCGCAGGGGCGGGATCACGCCGGAGGAGTCTGCCCGCGGGATCTTATATTTACTTGGCGAACCCTCCATCCAGAATACACTAAAGATCTATTGGAAACATGGAATGCCCAAGCCTCCCAATCCCTATGCGTTGGATGAAGGGAACGCTAAACGATTATGGGAAAAATCCGCACAAATGTGTGGTTTCGGGCCTGGGGATTTTGGCAAAAGCTGATGGTGTCGCAGCTTCCCGATATTCGAGAACACATGGGTATAATCATGTCATCAAGAACAGAGGAACGGATATGATCTACCTGGATTATGCTGCCACCACCCCGGTCGACCCGCGCATCCTGGACGCCATGTTGCCCTATTTCAGTGAAACGTTCGGGAACCCATCATCTGTCCACCGTTATGGACAGCGTGCTGAGGCCGCTGTGGATGCCGCCCGTGAAACTGTTGCGGCCGCACTCCATTGCCAGCCGGATGAGATTATCTTCACCTCCTGCGGTTCCGAATCAGATAACCTGGCGTTGCGCGGTGTTGCGTTGGCCATGCGAGAGCAGAACGGTGCGAATTGGATTATTACCAACCGCGCTGAGCATCCTGCTGTCAGCAAAACCGCCGAGCATCTCGAAAAACACTATGACTTTAAGGTGGAATGGCTGGATGTGGATGAGCATGGCATGATTTTGCCCCAGGCTATTGAGAAGGCCATTTGCGGCAGCACCGCCATCGTTTCGGTCATGTATGCCAACAACGAGATCGGGACGGTCAACCGCATCCATGAGATCGCAGCCATCTGCCGGGCGCACGGCGTACCCTTCCATACCGACGCGGTCCAGGCGGCCGCCTACCTGCCGGTCGATGTCGATGTGTTGGGTGTGGATTTGATGTCGCTGGGTTCCCACAAATTCTATGGGCCAAAAGGAGTCGGCGTACTTTACGTCCGCAAGGGAACGCCGATCTTCCCGGCGCTGACCGGCGGCGGCCAGGAGTTCGGCCTGCGGTCCGGGACCTCGAACGTGCCCTACATCGTCGGCTTTGCCCAGGCCTTGAAGTTGACCGTAGCCGAGCGCGAAGCACGCGCCGCGCACGTCAGGCCGCTGCGCGACCGGATCATCGGCACGGTGCTGGAAGAGATTCCGGATTCCAGGCTTACAGGGCATCCCGACAACCGTTTGCCGAACCACTGCTCGTTTGTCTTCAGGGATGTGGATGGCAATACCCTGCTGCAAATGCTGGACGCAGCCGGGTTTGCCTGTTCATCCGGCTCAGCCTGCAAGACCGGCAACCCGGAACCCAGCGAGGTCATCAAGGCTCTGGGCTTCTCACGAGATTGGGGCCTCGGGTCGCTGCGGGTGACGCTGGGGGTCGGTATGACTCCTGAGCATGTGGATGCTTTCTTGCAAGAGTTACCGTCCCTGGTAGAGCGGGTGCGAAAGTTGAACCAGAGATAAACAGAGATGAACATTAATCCCATCTTTGTTTATCTCTGTTCATTTCCGGTGAAAACAAATGCCTAAAGTAGTGGTTGCCATGTCTGGAGGGGTGGACTCCTCCGTCGCCGCGGCCTTGCTCAAGGAGCAGGGCCATGATGTTATGGGCATGATGTTGCGCCTGTGGAGCGAACCCGGCAAGGAAGACTCGAACCGTTGCTGCACCCCGGACTCGATGGCGCTGGCCCGCCGCGTGGCGGCCATCCTGGATATCCCCTTCTACGTGATCGATGCAAAGGATATCTTCCGCAATACGGTGGTGAACTACTTCCTGGATGGCTACGCCCGCGGGGTGACGCCCAACCCCTGCCTGGAATGTAACCGCCGCATCCGCTGGGGGTTCCTGCTCGAACATGCGCTGGCGATGGGCGTGGATTTCATGGCAACCGGGCATTATGCAAGGATCGAAACAGGAGTTGGAAAGGTGAATTTGCTGCGGGCGGTGGATGCATCCAAGGATCAATCCTATGTGCTGCATGTGCTGACACAAAACCAGTTACAACGGGCGCTCTTCCCGGTGGGGGAGCACCCGAAATCGGAAATCCGCAGCCTGGCAGATAAGTATGGCCTGCCCGTGGCGCGACGGCCCGACAGCCAGGACCTGTGCTTCCTGGCAGGCGAAGATTACCGGGATTTCATTTCACGCTATGCGCCCCAGATCGTTGCACCGGGCGAGATCGTCAGCCGCGATGGCAGTTTGCTGGGCAGGCATACCGGGCTGGTCAACTACACCATCGGCCAGCGGAAAGGGCTGGGGATCCCTTCCCCTGTGCCGCTGTATGTGCTGGGCAAGGATGCGGAAACCAATACGCTCATCGTCGGTACCGCGGACCAGCTGGGCTGTGGAGAGATCACCGTCCGGGATGTGAACTGGATTTCCGGCAAACCGGCGGCGGATGTTTTCCAAGCCGCGGTCAAAGTGCGTTATACGGCCCAGGAAGCGTCGGCGGCGGTGACACTGCTCGATGACGGCAACAGCGCCAGGGTCCGGTTTGACGAACCGCAGCGCGGCGTTACACCCGGCCAGGCGGCTGTGTTCTATGATGGCGATCTCGTCCTGGGAGGCGGGATCATCGCTTAGGGTTTGCGTATAGTCAAAATAGTGAAAGTGGAGGAACGATGACATTACCTGCAATCATTTTGGGCATCATCCTGGCCGTACTGTACGGTGCTGTCTTCCATCTCTGGCGGGGAGGTAAAATCGGCCGCCTGTTCCTCTATATCCTGTTCGCGGAGGTCGGGTTTTGGGCGGGGCAGGCTTTGGGGTGGTATCTTGGCTGGTATTTTGCGGCTATTGGCCCGTTGAATGCCGGGATGGGAACGCTTGGTAGCGTGGTCTTCCTGTTGGTGGGGTACTGGTTGAGCCTGGTGGAAGTTCGCCGTAAATGAATCAAAAACTCCCTCCGTTGAGTGGAGGAAGTTCGTGTTTTTGCGGGTTAGACAATTTTGACTTCGGCTGCCTGCAATCCTTTTGGGCCTTCTTCGATGGAGAATTCCACCGTCTGGCCCTCCTGGAGGGTTCGGAAACCTTCCATGGCAATCGACTTCCAGTATACGAAAACATCCGGGCCGCCTTCGTGTTCAATGAAGCCGTAGCCCTTCGCTGCGTTGAACCACTTGACCTTTCCGGTCACACGCTCTGCCATTTTGTACATTCTCCTCGAAACAAAACAAGAATTTGGATAGGGGTCTTGTTCAGCGGCGCAGGTTTTCAGCATCGTTCTTAAAAAACACCAGCCCATGGAAATTGCTCTTGGGCTGGTTCCCTGCAGTTCCAGCACGAACGAGTACCACCAACAGGAACGAGTCTATCAGGGTGGGAAAAAATCGTCAAGGAAGGCACCTGACTGCCCAATGTGAGAAAGAACCTGCAACTAATGACCTCCACTTGTGGGAAGGTGGCGGTCACTCCGATAAGATCATCTGGTATTTTACGGCACCGTAAAGCTCATCCAATCGCTGTAGCCGCTGATCCCATACGGGTTATAGGTTAGCATCTTGAATTTGTAATCTCCGCTCGCCAGGGCGGATGGTGGCGTATAGGCGCATACGGCTCCGCTACAAGCACTCGGGTTGATGTTGGTGATGATGATGTAACTCCCTGTGCCATACGAATACACTGCCAGACGGTAACTCGTCGCACCTGCCACCGCGCCCCACTGGAATGCTGGCGGGTTTTCCCCAACCATCCCGGATGGAACCTGCAACGTAGGTGCCACCGGCAGGTTGCTCGACACAGTGAAGGTCATGAAACTGCCATAGGCAGTGTACCCGGAACTGTTCCGCACCAATAGCTTGAACCGGTACGTGCCATTCGCCAGGTCGTTGGTTAACGTGTACGAGCACAATCCTGCCACACAACCCGGATACACGTTCTCCACGAACAGGTACGCACCAGCCGCATTCGAGTACAA
>JBFYSM010000077.1:0-9922 GCA_041301605.1 Chloroflexota bacterium
TGGTACCTGCCTCAGTTGTTGGAAGGCATGGAAGGCCAGAGCGTTTCTGAGTAAACGCGATTTCCGAGGGGGAAGGCGCAAGTCTTCCCCCTCTTTCTATTAACTGGCATGTCGATGAGGACCTTCTATGAAAGTAGAACTCCAGGACATCCATAAGACTTTTGGCGCAGTCCATGCCAATGTTGGGATCAACCTGAACATACCTGCCGTGACGATCCAGGGCATGTTGGGGGAAAATGGCGCCGGCAAGAGCACCTTGATGAAGGTTTTATCCGGTTTTATTCATGCAGATAGGGGCAAAATCTTGCTTGATGATCGCCCAGTGTTGATTCATTCCCCGGCAGACGCCATCCATCAGGGGGTGGGTATGCTCCACCAGGATCCACTGGATTTCCCCCCGATGATGGTGCTGGACAACTTCCTGATCGGACAGGTGGGGAGTGTTTTCCCGAACCGGCGCAAGGCTTCCGCTGCAATCCGGGATCTGGCAACGCAGTTCGGTTTCTCGATCGATCCCCAAACCTACGTCGACTCGCTGACCGTGGGCGAGCGCCAGCAATTGGAAATCATGCGCCTGCTCTGGCTGGGCGCCCAGGTGCTCATCTTCGATGAGCCGACCACGGGCATCAGTGCAACGCAGAAGCTGAAATTGTTCTCGACGCTGGTGCAGTTGGCCGAACAGGGGAAGACGATCATCTTCGTATCCCACAAACTGGAAGATGTGGAAAGCCTTTGTGACCAGGTTGCCGTGCTCCGGCAGGGGAGCCTGGTGGGGGAGGCCAGGCCGCCTTACCAGATCGACCAACTGGTCGAGATGATGTTTGGCAAAACGATCTCGGTCGGGGAGCGCACTTCCTCACGCTGCGAGGATGTATTGTTATCTCTGAGAGATGTATGCCTGGATGACTATCGTTTACAGATCAGGGATGTTGGCCTGGATTTGTGTTCCGGTGAGATCATTGGCCTGGCGGGCATGGAAGGCAGCGGCCAGAGCCTGTTCCTGCGGGCTTGTTCCGGCCTGGTACGCACCACCGGTGGGAAGGTCATCCTGAATGGGCGCGACCTGACCGGTTCATCCCACCATGTTTTCAAGCGGAATGGGGTGGCGTTCCTCCCGGCGGCGCGCCTGGAGGAGGGTCTGGCTTCCGGCCTCGACCTGACCGAGCATTTTGTGCTTTCGGAAGAATCGAAGAAATTCTTCGTAAATTGGGATAAAGGTCGTAAACTGGCCCGCGAACGGATTTCGGAGTTCAATATCCGCGGCACGCCGGTCAGCACGGTCGAGTCGCTTTCGGGGGGCAACCAGCAACGGGCTTTGCTGGCCATGCTCAGGGTCCCGTTATCGTTGCTGCTGCTGGAGCATCCCACCCGCGGCCTGGATATCGAGTCAGCCATCTATATTTGGAGCAAGCTGAAGGAGCGTTGCAAGCAGGGTACATCCATTTTCTTTATTTCATCAGATCTTGAGGAAGTCCTGCAATACAGTGACCGGGTGATGGTTTTCTTCAGCGGGCACGTATCGCCCCCCTTGGGATCCGGAAGGCTGAATACCGATCTCTTAGGAGAATTGATCGGTGGAAGGGGATGGGATGAGTTGGAGCAAAGGAGCCAAGATGGTTAAGCGAAATGTCTGGCTGAACATTCTCTTCCAGGTGGTAGCGGTCCTGTTGGCGCTGGGTTTCACCACCCTGGTGCTACTGGTTGCCAAGGCGCCTCCGCTGGAGGCGTACAAGAACATCATTATCGGTGGATTGGGAACCTTCAAGAAATTCTCTGATGTTTTAGTGGCCTGGCTGCCCTTGCTGCTGACTACATCCGGTTTGCTGGTGACATTCACGGCGGGCTTGTGGAATATCGGCATCGAAGGCCAGGTAACCTTGGGGGCGATATTTACCACCTGGGCCTTGCGCCTGTTGCAGGAGAGCAGCCTGCCGCCTGCGCTGATCATCGCCATCGCCATCCTGGCCGGGATGCTGGGGGGGGCACTGTGGGCATCGCTGGCTGGTGCCCTGAAGACTTTCGGTGGCGTGAATGAGATTTTCGGCGGTTTGGGTTTGAACTTTATCGCCACCGCACTGACGATCTGGCTGATCTTTGGCCCCTGGAAGCGTCCCGGCACCGGTTCCATGAGCGGGACGCAGCCATTCCCGGAAGAACTCTGGTTGCCAACCTTCCCGGACCTGCGGCTGAGTCCCTGGTCCCTGGTTCTGGGGATCCTCGCTCTGGTTGTGATCTACTTCCTGCTGCGCGGCACATACTTTGGTTTGAAGTTGAAAGCGGTCGGCAGGAACATCCGGGCAGCCTTCTTGCTGGGTGTGCCGACCTGGCAGCACATGATGCTTGCTTTCATCGTTTGCGGCCTGTTCGCCGGCCTGGCAGGAGGATTGCAGGTGACGGCTGTCTACCACCGCCTCATCCCTTCGATTTCCAGCGGCTACGGTTTCGCAGGGTTGATGGTGGCGATGCTTGTAAACTACCAGGCGCTCTGGGTGGCCCCGGTGGCCCTTTTCTTCGCCTTCCTGAACATCGGTAGCATCCAGTTGCCCATTGTTTTGAAACTCGACTCTACCCTTTCCGGTGTCCTGCAGGGCATTCTGGTGCTCTTTGTTCTCATGGCTGAAGGCGCACGCCAGCGGCTGTTCGGGAAGCGCTAAGGAGACAGAATGGATACCAATACTATCTTGATCGGTCTGGCTGGTGTTCTGGCGGGCGCTGCGCCGGTGATGTTCGCGGTTATCGGGGAGACCATCACGGAGCGCGCCGGGGTCATCAACCTTTCCATGAACGGAACGATCCTGCTCACGGCAATGGGCAGTTTTGCTGTGGCAGTCGACACGGGCAGCCTGCTGCTGGGCTTCCTGACCGGCATGGCGATCGGGGCGCTGGTGGCCCTGGTGGTGGCTTTCAGCAGCATCACCCTGCGCCAGTCCCAGGTGGCGGTCGGGTTTGTGCTGGCCTTGCTCTGCCGGGATCTGTCCTATTTCCTCGGTAATCCTTATATGGGTCTGCAGGGGCCGCGTCTTTCTAATGCGATCATCCCTGGCCTGAGCGAGATTCCGATCCTTGGAACGTTGTTCTTCAAGCAGGACATCATTACTTATCTAAGTTTCCTGATCATCTTTCTGGCCTGGGGTTGGTTCTACAAAACAAGGCCGGGATTGGTATTGCAGGGGATCGGGGAGCGCCCGGCTGCGGCCTTCGTGCGCGGCGCCAACGTCAACCGGCTACGCTATCTGTACACGATAATCGGCGGCGCTATCATCGGTTTGGCGGGACCTGCCTATTCATTGAGCATCAAAGCCGGCTGGAAAGGAACCATTTCAGGCCTGGATGGCATTGGCTGGATCGCCCTGGCCATTACCATTTTCGGTGGCTGGAATCCGCTGCGGGCTGCGTTTGGGGCTTATCTGTTCTCCTTCTTGCAGTGGCTGGGATTGGTTCTGCAGCCCCGCCTGCCTAACATTCCATCGCAGGTTTTGCAGGTTGCGCCGTTCCCGCTGATGATCCTGACCCTGTTGTTGGTCAACATTGGGGATGCGGAGTGGGTAACACGTATGCTGGCAGCCTTGCCTGAGGGTGTGCGTCGATTCATCGCCAAGGTGCTGCGCGCCATGCGGGCATCGCCTCCTGCTTCACTGGGTGTGCCATTCGAATCAGAGTGAATATAGGAGACCGGGTTTCTCGAAGAAGCCCGGTCTCTTATGTAGCCGGTCCCCTACGTTATAATGGAGACATGTCAAATTTCATTGGGTATCGATGTTCCTTGTGCGGCAAGGAATACCTGCCTGGCCAGGTGACTTATATCTGCTCACAGGATGGCGGGAACTTGGATGTGGTGCTGGATATCGATTCCATTCGGCAGAAATACCACCCAGATGATCTGACCTGCCGTGCTGAGCCATCGCTCTGGCGATATTTGCCCTTGCTGCCTGTCTCAAACCCCGGCGGTGAGTCCACGCCTCTGCGGGCTGCCGGCTGGACGCCGGTCTTCGAACTGCCGCGGCTGGCCGAAAAAATCGGGATGCAACATTTATGGCTCAAGGATGAAAGCCGCAACCCGACCGCATCATTCAAGGACCGCGCCAGCGCGGTGGTTGTGGCCCGCGGCCGCGAGATTGATGCGGATGTCATCGTGACGGCCTCCACCGGCAACGCAGGCGCAGCCCTGGCCGGGATGGCTGCTTCAGTCGGGCAGAAGGCAGTCATCTTTGCACCGAAAACGGCACCGCCTGCCAAGGTGGCCCAATTGCTGGTCTTCGGCGCCAAAGTCATCCTCGTGGACGGAACGTATGACGATGCCTTCGACCTGACCATCCAGGCGGCCAACGCCTTTGGCTGGTATTGCCGCAATACGGGCTACAACCCCTTCACCGCCGAAGGGAAGAAGACCGCCGCCCTGGAAATCTGGGAATGGTGGCGGGGTGTTGCCCAGCAGATCGGGCAGAATGGCTCGAACCCTGCCACCCTTACGGTTTTCGTATCCGTAGGGGATGGGAATATCATTTCCGGCATCCACAAGGGTTTCAAGGACCTTCTGGCACTGGGCTGGCTGGATGTCGTGCCGCGTATCATCGGCGTGCAGGCTGATGGTTCGGCGGCGATCGCGGAAGCTTTCCTGGCAGGCACGGAGCAGATCACCCCGGTTTCGGCCAAAACCATTGCCGACAGCATCTCGGTGGATCTGCCGCGGGATGGCATCCGGGCTGTGCGCGCTGCCCGCGAGACAGGAGGTACTTACATAAAGGTGACCGACAATGAAATTCTGGCAGCAATCGCCGCGCTGGGTCCACAGGGCATTTTTGCTGAACCGGCCGGGGCAACATCATATGCAGGGTTGGTCAAAGCCGTGGAGCAGGGAATTGTGTCTGGCCAGGATAATGTACTGGTGATCAATACCGGTTCCGGGTTGAAGGATGTGCGCGCAGCCATGCTGGCTGTTGGAGATGCACCCGTTATAGAACCGAATTTGGAGGCGGTGAAACGATTGTTATGAAACAGGAGATACAATGGAGTCGGCCGGTTCGCTACATGGCGTTTATTTTACTCCTGCTGCTCATCCTGGCGGGTTCATGGTATATCCGCTCCATCCTTGAGCCGCTGATAATTTCAGCATTTATTGCATATTTGATGAATCCCGTTGTGAATTATCTAACCAGGCGAACTCGCCTGTCGCGAATAGTTGCAGTAAACCTGGTTTTCTTCACCACATTGTTATTAACGATTGGTACTCCATCCACACTTACCCCCATCTTCTTCAATGAATTCAAGCAGGTTTTCAATGATATCTTAAACCTATATGACCAGATCATAATCTGGCTGACGAGTTTTCCCGGCATACCCGGAATCCCCCTGGATTTCAGTCAACTGGCGAACCGACTTGAACAGTTCAGTTCCACTTTTCTATCTTCCCTGCCAGAACAGGCGCTGCAGTTGGTGGGATCCACTTCCCTCGGCGCCTTGTGGATCCTGGTTATTCTTGTAGCGGTCTACTACCTGCTTTCGAATTGGCCGCAGCTCCGCAATGGGGTCTTTGGGATGCTACCGGAAGCCTACCAGCCGGAAATCCGCGAACTCTACCGGCGGGTGCGCGTGATCTGGATGAGTTACCTGCGCAGCCAAATTTTGTTGATGTTCATAGTCGGTGTTGTTTTCACCATCGCCTGGACGGTCATTGGAATCCCTGGCGCGCTGGTGCTGGGCGTCATTGCCGGGTTCCTAACCCTGATCCCGGATGTCGGCCCTTTCATCGCGGCCATCCTGGCAGTTGGGGTTGCCTTGCTGGAAGGTTCGAGCTGGATCACTCTTTCCAACTTTTGGGTTGCGGTGATCGTGTTCATTGTATACATGCTCTTGATTGCCATCAAGAACTTCTGGCTGCGACCATACATCCTGGGACGCAGCGTCCACATGTCTGAGGCGCTTGTATTTATTTTCATCATCCTTGCGACTGTGCTTTGGGGGATCATGGGAGCGTTGCTGGTCATCCCTGTGGTGGCTTCGCTGGCGGTGATATTGGATTACCTGCGCCGGCGAATCATCGGTTTGCAGCCCTTCCCTGCGCCGGACGAAGTCAGTGCCAGGATGAACGTGGAGGTTATTACAAAGCCCAATATCCCAGTTATCAGGGTGCACCGAAAATCGAAGGGTGAGAAAGAACAGTAAATGAGCATTGTATTTTCGATCGTTGCCCCCATATACAACGAGATCGATAATATTCCCGAACTCCATCGCCGGGTCAGTGAAGTGATGGATGCAACCGGTGAAACCTGGGAATTGGTGCTCGTGGATGACGGTTCCACCGACGGCTCGACCGATGCCATCCGTGAACTGGCTGGACAGGATGAACGTATCCGACCGGTGATCTTTGCCCGCAATTTCGGTCACCAGGTTGCCATCACAGCCGGATGGGATTATGCCCGTGGCGATGCCGTGATCATTATCGACGCGGATCTGCAAGATCCACCGGGAGTCATCAATGACATGATTGCCAAGTGGCGCGAGGGTTTTGAAGTGGTATATGCCGTGCGTGCGGAACGCGAAGGTGAATCCTGGTTCAAAAGGATGACAGCTTCACTTTTCTATCGCATCATTTACCGCATAACCGATGTGAAAATCCCCCTGGATACAGGTGACTTCCGTTTGATGGATCGTAAAGTAGTGAATATCCTGAAGACCATGCATGAGCGGCATCGTTTCCCGCGCGGCATGTCAGCCTGGGTGGGCTTCAAACAAGTGGGCGTTAAATATAGACGCGCTGCCCGACATGCTGGTGTGACCAAGTATCCCTTTAAGAAAATGCTCAAACTGGCCCTGAATGCAATTACCGGCTTCTCTTATTTCCCCCTACAAGTGGCCACTTACTTCGGTTTCGTTTCAGCAGGAATCAGCATCCTGGCTATCCCCATTGTGATCATCATGCGAATGGCCGGTTCCCAGGCATTCTATGGTCAGGCTACCACGCTCATCGCTGTGCTCTTTCTGGGCGGTGTACAATTGATATCCTTGGGGATCCTGGGCGAATATATCGGTCGGCTTTATGACGAGGCTAAGGGCAGGCCGCTCTACATTGTCCGCGAAGCACCGGAGAAGGACAAGGAATGAAGTTCGATCAGTTGCAAGCCTATATCGACAGCCTGGTTCCAGCGCGCCCGCAGGAACTTGTGGAAATGGAAGCCTATGCCGAAAAGCACGATTTCCCCATCATCGGCCCGGCTACCGGTTATTTGTGTTACCAGGTTGCTCGCATGATCAAGGCGCGCAACATTTTCGAGTTGGGTTCAGGATATGGGTATTCAACAGCCTGGTTTGCGGCGGCAGTCAAAGAGAATGGCGGTGGCACCGTTCACCATGTCGTTTGGGATGAAGCGCTATCCCGGCGGGCGAAGATGCATTTGGCCAACCTGGGGCTGGATGGTTTTGTTCAGTACCACGTAGGTGAGGCGGTAGCCACGCTCTGCGCCTATACCGGCCCATTCGACCTGATCTTCAACGATATCGATAAGGAAGATTACCCGAGTTCGCTGCCCATCATCAAGGAGAAACTCCGCCCCGGGGGCGTAATGGTCATCGATAATATGCTCTGGTATGGAAGGATCTTCAAGGAAAAGGATAAATCGGCTTCCACCGAAGGGGTACGCCTGGCAACAAAGGCGCTCGTATCCGACCCGGATTGGATCGTGACCCTTTCCCCGATCCGTGATGGAGTGTTGGTTGCCTGCAAAAAATGACCCCGCCGAAGGGATGAACCTGCTCGATCTCTTCCAGCGAGAAATGGCCCCCAAACCCTGGGCGGAAGGGGAAAAGATCCCCTGGGATGACCCGGAATTCAGCCAGCGTATGCTCAAGGAGCACCTTTCCCAGAAACATGATGCCGCCAGCCGCCGGAAACGCATCATCAAGAAGCATGTGGATTGGATCCACAGAACTGTACTGAATGGCCAGCCTTCTTGCATACTCGATCTGGGGTGCGGCCCCGGCCTTTACACAGCGGCACTGGCGGGATTGGGGCATGTTTGCCGCGGGATAGATTTTTCCCCCGCCTCCATCGACTACGCCGTCAAAGCCTCACCCGAGGGCTGTACATATACCCTGGGCGATATCCGGGCAACAGATTTTAGGTCGGGTTATGATTTGGTGATGTTTATTTTTGGGGAGTTCAATGTGTTTCGTCCGCAGGATGCAACGTTGATATTGCAGAAATCGTTTGCAGCCCTCCAGCCCGGTGGAAGGATATTACTGGAAATTCAAACCTTCGACGCAGTTTACGAGTTGGGCAACCAGCCAGCCACCTGGTACAGCGCCAAAAAGGAACTCTTCGCAGATGACCCCCACCTGTGCCTGATGGAGTCCTTCTGGGATGAGGAACAACAGGCTGCAATCGAGCGCTATTACATTGTGGATGTGATCAGTGGAAACGTTCGGCGTTATGCTTCCACTACGCTGGCATATCATGAAGATGAAATAATAAGCATGTTGACCCGGAGCGGCTTCAGAGGTGTGGAAACTTACCCTACATTGACGGGGAAGAATGTCAGCCAGGTTTCCCCCATGCTAGTGCTTGTTGCGGAAAAGTGTCATTCCAGATAAAAAGGTGGACAGGCATCACCTGTCCACCGGTTGTACGACTTGCCGAAGAAAGAGCGGATGAGCACCCTGGTTCGTCTGGGTTGACGTCTGGTCGAAGACGTGGGCCTTCTGCCGTATTTGGGTCACCCGGTCTTCCCTCTATTGTATGAAGTTTTCTCGAACTCGCACCTCCTTTCGTTATGGGAAGCGGATATCTAGAAATATCATACACCAAAATTCCAGAAATTACATTAAAAAAACTTTTCACATTTATAAATGCTTGTCTGGTCAATTCCGATGATTGTTGGTTCTCTGGGAATCGCCGGAAGAGGAAGGAACTTGGGGGTATGGGGCGGGCGAAGCCCACCCCATACCCCCTATCTTTCCATCCATAACGGCAATTCCCAGAGAGCCTGATTGTTGATGCCAAAAAACATCGGTGGATTACAGGAATTATTGGATGATCTCCAGTTTAACCAGCCACTTGACCCAGCGGCTGCCGGTCAAGTCCGGGAAAACCATCCGTACCGGGAAGCCATGCAGGATAGGGAGCGGTTCTCCCTCCCATTCGTAAGCGATGAAGTTATTCTCCTTGAGGGCTACATCCAGGGCAATGGTTGTCGAGTAACCATCACCGGCAGACATTGTCATCTTCGTCGCGCCTTCCTGAACGCCTGCCATATCCAGCACGTAAGTGAGCGGCACTCCAGCGAAGGTCGTTGTATCCGAGAACAGGCTGGGACAGATGATCGTCACCTTTGCCTCAACCTTGGGCATGCAACGCAGGTCATCATAGCTGAGGCTGAGGGGGGTATCCACCAGGCCGGTGACTTCCAGGCGGTAGGTTTCCAGGTCGATTTCTGGTGAAGTACCGGTGACATGCAACCCTGTGGATGGATCCAGCTGGGCATACCCGGGCATTTCCGCCGGGGTGGGGATGACAATTGGTTGGGGGTTACAGGCGCTGGTGGGTGCAGGGGTGGCGGTGGGCGTTAGCGTTGGGGCAGGTGTGGATACCGGGGTGGCCGGGATGCAGGCTGCAACGAGCGCCAGGGCCAGCACTGCAAGAACGATTTGCATGACTTGTCCAAACGGGGATCTGATAAATATCATCTTTTCACCTCTAAAGTATTCGCAAGGGTTTACTGATAAGTGGTTCTCATTCTAGCATAAAAATCAAGGTGGGTTTTGGAAATCCGTGACTGTTCCAAAATTGGTAAACTGCTTTCACTTCTTGCCAAAGTGGGAGAAGGGTATTAGGTTTTGCTAGATTTCCTCGGTTTCTTCCCCAAAAACGGCCCGAAATTCGGCATAAAGTGGGAGAAAACCCTTGTCAGCTATAGGCTTTACCAAAATT
>JBFYSM010000114.1:0-18423 GCA_041301605.1 Chloroflexota bacterium
TCTTCTTCGCTCAGTTCGCGCAATGGATTCTTTCGGTTATATGTCATGGGTTCCTCCTGGCTTTTTCGTCATCAACCCATTCTATATCTATTCCGTCGGTCTGGCTATACCCATGCCATACAACCCACTAGTACACCAATCACAAGAAGGAGAACGGCACCAATCAAAGGTTTCCATAAACTAAACTGGGGTTTATTATGTTGATATTCGCCGGCGAATCATGACACAAGCTCTATCAATAGCATCCACAATTTTTGCCTGATTTGCTTGTGCTTTATCCCAATATCCATCAAGATTCGCAGAGAGCTTAAGATACTGGTATTGTCTTGATTCCTGGATGGCGAGTACCCTTATCTCATTCAGGGCTTTAAATATTTTCTCTGGATAAAAAGGCTGATGGTTGATTATCACCCGCGCGAAACGATTATGGCTTTCATAAAAAGTAGATAATCGTCTGGCTTTTCTTTCTTCTTCACTCTCTTGACGATTATCAAAATCCACTACAGGTCGCAAACTCAAAGTAGCTTCTCTTAAGTCAAACAAAGAATCCATATTTCAGACAAAGCGTTAAATTCTCTCTCAATTGCTTTTTCATGTCTGTGCTGGCGTTTGGCATATTGAACCCGAATTGACTCAACCTTCTTAGTTATTTCCTGAACATCCTCTTTGGTAGCAAGATTTTTCCCTTTTTCCGAAAAATATGCTGGTAGATATGATCTCAAAAGCAAGCCAGCAACAATAAAAAGAACTATCTGAATTACTTGAAGAACTATTGTCCAAATTTCCATAAGTCTACCCTTTTGTTACAACAACCTCGGCTGTGTCTCCTCGGTGTACTCCACCCCCATGTGCTCGTAGGCGGCCTTGGTCGCCACCCGTTCTTGCGGGGTGCGAGTGAATATCGCTTCATGAATCTCGTGACAGTTTTACAACAATTTCAGGTAAATCGTCGTACTGGTATGGCGGCCGTTTGCGGATTTGCAAGACCCAAACCCAGCCGTCGGCCTCATTGAGGATATACAAAATCCGCCACTTTTCCAATCGCAAGCGGCGGATCTCAACATGGGCGGGGATTTTCAATTCGTCAACTTCCAGAGCGCGGCTGTTGTTAGGCCGAGGGTCATCGGAAAGGTTGCTGATGACACGCTTCACTCTCTGCCGAATATTTCCCGGCAAACTTTCACGCGCCGCGTGGACCTCCGGCTCGATCCAAAGCCGGAAATGTTTTACGACCTTTACCATTGGTCCTGGACATCCTGCCAGTCAAGCGCGCCGGATTTTTCGGGTCCTCTTCGTAAACGGGCAATCTTCTCCTTTACAGACGCGCGGTCTTCGACTTCTTCCAGGTACTCCAGCAAGGTTTTCCAATCCTTGATACTCACCTGCACCGCCGACTCTTTTCCGTTGGCATCCAGTACGAATCTGATATTCTTCAAAGCGTCCAAAGTAACCATCGTACACCTCGCGTTTATTATACGCTGGTTTGTTCCTTCATCACAACAACCTCGGCTGGGTCTGCTCGGTATATTCCACCCCCAAATGCTCGTAAGCGGCCTTGGTTGCCACGCGGCCCTGCGGGGTGCGGTCGAGGAAGCCCAGTTGCAACAGGTACGGCTCGACCACATCCATGATGGTGTCCGGCTCTTCACTGATGGCAGCCGCGATGGTGTTCAATCCCACCGGCCCGCCGTTGTACTTGTTGATGACCGTCTTCAGCACCCGCCGGTCGACATCATCCAGGCCGAGCGGGTCCACCTGGAGCAGATCCAATGCTTCATGCGCGATCGCTTGATTGATGGTCCCATCCCCGCGCACCTGGGCGTAATCCCGCACCCGCCGCAGGAGGCGCAGCGCCACGCGCGGGGTGCCGCGCGCCCGGCGGGCGATCTCTTCGATCCCGCCCGCATCCGTATCCACACCCAGCAAGCCGGCAGCACGTTTCACAATATTTTGCATGGCTGGCAGGTCATAGTAATCCAGGCGATAGACCGCCCCGAAACGGGCCCGCAGCGGAGCCGTGATCAACGCCAACCGGGTGGTCGCGCCGACCACCGTGAAGCGCGGCAATTTCAGGCGGATGGAACGGGCCGAAGGTCCCTTGCCGATGACGATATCCAGAGCATAGTCTTCCATGGCCGGGTAGAGCACTTCTTCGACCACACGCCCCAGCCGGTGGACTTCGTCAATAAAAAGGATATCCCCGGCGCGCAAATTGGTCAGGATGGCAGCCAGGTCGCCAGCCCGCTCGATGGCCGGGCCGGATGTGACTTTGATATTCACCCCCATTTCGTTGGCCACCACGTGCGCCAGGGTGGTCTTGCCCAGGCCAGGCGGGCCATAGAAGAGCACATGTTCCAGCGCTTCGCCGCGTTTCCTGGCGGCTGCGATCAGGATGGCCAGGTTCTCCTTGACCTGTTCCTGGCCGATCAGGTCAGATAATAACTGCGGGCGCAGGGCCGGGTCGATGCGGTCATCGGGCCGGGCTTCCGGGTTGAGCAGGCGGTTCTGGGAATCAGTCATGGGTTGATTATACCCAAAAGAAAAGAGCCAGCCGGAAGTCCGGTCAGCTCTCTGTTTTCTAAAATTTGAACCAATAACGAGGGTCGAGTAGCCGGTGGTTTCCCGGCGTATCGAGACCCGGGCTCGCTGGTTTCGACACCTGCACTGCACCACACCTGCCCTGGCGGGCGGTGCCAGGGAACGCAGTGCGGTGCAAGTGTACGGACAGAAGAACACTGCCCTACTCAACCAGCAACTACCAACTCAGCTGAAATACCTTTACACAATTCACTCTTGCGGCTCGAAAGTCGCTTCCACCGTCATCCCCCAGCGCAGGAGCGGATCCGTATCATCCAATCGGATATGAACCGTGTAGAGAATATCGCCGCCCTGCAGCTTGAAAGATTGGCTGATGCTCTCCACGACACCATCCAGGGTCACATCCGGCAGCGCATCGGGGATGATCTCGACTGCCTGGCCTTCTACGATCTTGACCACTTCCAGTTCGGTTAGGTCGCTGGTATCCACGTACCACTGGCTGAAATCGGCAACCAGGATTGCCCAGGTATCCGGCCTAACCAGCTGGTTGACCGACACGTTGACATCGGTTACCACCCCGTCGAACGGCGCCTTCAACTCATAGTTGGCCACGGCGCTCTCCGCCGCCGCCACCTGGGCATTGGCATTGTCGAGCCGGGCCTGGAGGACGGCCTGCATTTCCGCATCCGGCCCGTCCAGCGTGGCTTCGTACTGGCGCTTGGCTTCGGCTTCCGCGGCCAGCGCCAGGTCCAGCGCAGCCCGGATGTTGTCGCGTTCGCGGGCAATGGATTCCATCTTACGGACGGCCTCGTTGTAGGCTTCCTGGGCTGCCTGGAGATCATCGTCGGCCGCCTTGCGGGTGGCGTTATCCGGATCGAGATCCTGGTATCTATCTGCGGTTTCCTGGGCATCTTCCAGGTCGGCTTTTCGGTCTTGCGCTTCAGCCTCGGCATCATCGATGCGATCCTGGACAGCATCCAGATCCAGCGCTTCCCACTGGCGCTCCACAACGGCCCGCGCCGCCTGGGCATCCAGGTAAGCCTGCCAGTTCTGGGCGCCTGCCACTCCATCGGTGCGCATGAACGCATCGAATGCCTGCCGGGCCTGGGATTGTTCCAGTTTTGCGGCCGTCAGGGCTGCCTCGGCCTGCTGGGTATCCCCCAGGCGGACCAACACCTCGCCCTCGCTGACCTGCTCGCCTTCCGTAACCAGGATTTCAGCCACATGTCCACCGATGGGAAAGGCCAGGTACATCGAATCCTTGGGGATCAGGTGCCCTTCCACAATGACCGGCAGCGGACCCTGGGGCGTCTCCGCCACCTGGGCGGTCTCATCCTTCGCTCCGCACCCGGCCAGCACGAGGGCGGCCAGGGTTAAAGCAATCAACCACTTGTAGTTTTTATTCATCGTAAACTCTCCTGTTTTGACGGTGGTCGAGTAGCCCGAAGGGCATATCGCCTGTTCTGGCCGGACAGGCCAGGGAGACCACAATTTCAGGTATTTTCTGTACACTGTTGGTTTCGATACGGTCGGAAATACACCGACCTACTCAACCAACAACCATCGAAATATTGGAAGCATACCCTTTATATTACTCATACGCCAGCACCTCCCGGATGGTCAGGCGGGCCGCATTACGGGCCGGCAGGATGCTCGCCAGTACGGAAAGCACCAACACCAGCCCCAGCCAGATGAAATATCCCGCAGCCGTAAAGACCTGCGCAATCGGCGATTCGAACACCGCCAGGCTGACGATCATCGTCAGCAGGTACGTGATCGGGAAGGACAGGATCACGGCCAGCACCCAGGAAATGGACCCGATGACCACCCCCTCGGCAATGACCGTGCGCATGATGGCCGGGTTGTCTGCCCCGATGGCGCGCATGATGCCGATCTCGCGCGTCCGCTCCAGCACATTCATGCCCATCGTGCCGGTCAAGCCCATCGAGCCGACCGAGGCGGTCAGCAAGGCCATGATGAGCAGGAAGGTGACCAGGATGCCCAGGCTCTCGACAGCCAGGTCCAGCATCGCCAGGCCCGGGCTGGCCTCCCGGATCTTGAAGCCCTGCTGGCGGAAATACTGGTCCAACTGCTCGCTCACCAAGTCCTGGTAGGCGCGGTCATGCTGGGCCGTCACGACCCGGAAGGAATAAGACCGGCCCGGCAAATTGGTCACTTCGGAGATATATTCGAAAGGCGCATAGGCCAAAACGCCCTCCCGCCCGATGAACTTGAAGATGCCCACCACTTCCCAGGCTTCTTCGCGGCCATATATCTTCAAATCCAGGTAATCGCCCGGCTGCAAATCGGGGAAATCGGCCAGGATGGCCTCGCTCACAACCAGTTTCCTGACATCACCCGGCAGCATCCAGCGCCCGGAGACCAGGATGGGAGATACCAATTCGCTCGCGGCTGGCGGCGCCAGGATGTTGAGGTTGGTTGCCACCGTCCCGTCCGGATACAGGATGTCCGCGCCGACGAACGACCAGCCCTCCACCTGCTCCACCCCGTCGATCTGCTCGGCAAACTGGGTGACCTCCTTGATCCGGTACGGCTGGTCGAAATCCAGGGTCACATCGGCCAGGAAATACTGGCCAATCGAACCGATGTAATCGTTCAGGGTGACGCGCACATTGAAGACCGCAATGAAGATCGCCCCGCCCATCATCAGGGTGAACAGGGTCAGCAGGAGCCGGCCGCGCTGCCGGAACGTATTCCGCAGGGAGATCAGGAGCGGACGCGGGATGTGGACGCCGCGCCGCGCCAGGGCGGCCGTCACCCGGGTCTGGAAACGCTCGAAACCCGATTCGCGCTTCTCCCCGGACCCTGAGCCGGGTTTGGTCTCCCGTGCCAGGTCCCCGCTGATGGCACGCAGGACCGTCACCCGCGAGCCGTTGATGACCGGGATGAACCCCGCCCCAAGAGGAACCAGGATCCCAACCGCGATCTGGATTGCAAAGGCCAGCGGCACGATCCGGTAGCCCATCAGGTTAAAACTCATCTTGCTCGCAATGAACAAGGACAGGGCATAGGCCCCCTGTCCGCCCAGCGGGACCGCGATCAGCAAAGCCAGCACGCCAAACGACAGGATCAACGCCAGGTACATGATGAACACCTGTCGGTTCCTGGCCCCCACCAGCTTCATCACGCCGATGTGCCGCAAGTGCTGGTTCAACAACGCGCTCAAGGTATTGGCGATCAACGAACTGGACAGGAAAACGATCAACACGCCCAGCGCCATCAGGATGCCCAGGATGGCATTCACGGTGGCTGCCATCGGGTGCTCGTGGGTTTTGGCAAACCGCATCCGGACAACGGTAAACCCGCTCTTCTCGATCTTGTCCTTGAGCGCATCCCCTGTGAGCCGGATATGGGCAATATCATCCTGGCCGCTCACAACCGAGGCATAGATGCGGTTGAACTGTTCCGGCTGGCCCAGGTTCGGCAGGGTGCTCATGGTAACGAAAGCCAGCGGGGAAGCCAGGAAATCATCCGCGCTGGTGGTCGGATCCTGGACAATGCCTGCAACGGGGAAACGCTTCAGCGAGCCGTCCGGCAATTCGATTTCCAGCTCATCCCCAACTTCCAGATCCAGGTCATCCAGCGCCTTCTGTTCCAGGAGGATTTCACCTTTCTCCGGAGCCGTATTCCCTTCGATGGGATTCAGGATGTTCAACTGGTTCGCTTCGAAATCCTCCACCGCCACAACATCCAGGGAAGTCCACTTGCTGCCTTGGGGAGTGCGGGCGCGCACGCTGAAGACCCGCCTGCCTTCTGCGGCATCGATCTCACTGAAGTTGCGGACTGTGGCCAGCAGGTTTTCATCGAAGTTGGACATGCGGATCTCAATGTTGGCCGGATGGTTGGCCGCATAACTGGCGCTCATATCACTGGAGATGATCACGTAAGTCCCGGCAATGACCCCGATCGAGAATACGCCAATGGCAATGGAAAGCACCACAAGGACCGTGCGTCCCTTATGCTCGAATAGATCCAACAGTACTTTTCGCCAGCGAGGTCTCATTCCTTGTTCCTTGTCTAGCGCTTCATCAAACGTCTGACTTTCCGGTGGTCGACGGCGCGGTGCTCCTCCAGCCGCTGCTGGACGATGTTCCCCAGCGCTTCTGCCGTAATCGGGGATTCCTGGATCACGCGCAGGAAATCTTCGCGCGGCAAGACCAGCAGTTCCGCCGGTCCATCGCTGGCAGCGCGCACATTGGCAATCGACTTGCCGCCGCGCAGGAGTTCGATCTCGCCGAAGAAGTTGCCAGGCCCGATCCGGGCGATGTTCACATCTGACCTGCGCCCACCCCGCAGAACGACATCCACTTCTCCGCTGGCGATCATGTAGAAGTATTCCACCTGTTGGTCGCGTGAGATGATCGTCTGCCCCGGTTGGTAGGCCCGCCGTTCTGCCAGCCGGCTGAACTCGATCATGTGCCGGTGGCGCAGCAAAGGCAGGGCGCGCACGATGGTTTCATCGATCAACTCGCCGTCGAAGATCACGACCGTGCGCGAGGTGCGGGCCGTCAGGGATGGATCGTGGGTGACCATGACGATCGTCTTGCCCTGCCCGACCAACTGCTCGAACAGGTCGATCATCGCGTTTGCAGAGCGCGAGTCGAGGTTGCCGGTCGGCTCATCGGCCACGATCAAGGGCGGGTCAGTCGCCAGTGCACGCGCAATTGCCACGCCTTGCTGCTGGCCGGTGGATATTGCCAGGGGCAATTTATTGGCCATGTTCTCCAAGCCCACCATGCGCAGGAGTTCCATGGCACGCTTTGGCCTTTCATCGAAATCATACATCCCGGCGTAATCCATCGGGAGCATGACATTTTCAAGCAGGGTCAGCATGGGCAGGAGCTGGAAGAACTGGAAGACGATCCCCAGGTTGCGGCCGCGCCAGAGGGAACGCTGGCTTTCGCTCATGTTGTGGTAGATATCCGTACCGCCGATCACCACCTGGCCAGCGGAGGGATAATCGATCCCGGTGATCATGTTGAGCAGCGTTGACTTGCCGCTGCCCGACTTGCCAACAACAGCGATGAACTCACCGGGCTGGATGGTGAGATCAATGCCCTTCAGTACCTTGAACTCCCCGGCGGCATTCTTGAAGATCTTGACCACGCCGCGCAGATCGATCATCGCTTGCCGGATCTGGGATTCGCTTGCGTTTGGGATAGCGGGCAGGGGCTGGATCATTTCGCCCTCCTGCCGGCCGGTAACAGGTCCGGAGCGCTGTTCGGGATGATCTCCCCATCCGCGAGCTGGATGTGGCGGGTGAAGCGCGGCGCCAGGGCGTTGTCATGGGTCACCATGACGATCGTCTTTCCCCGCTCCCGAACGAGATGCTCGAAGAGTTCGAAGATGTGGTCCGCCGTAAGGGAATCCAGGCTGCCGGTCGGTTCATCGGCAATAATGATGGGCGGATCGTTCGCCAGGGCGCGCGCAATCGCCACGCGCTGCTGCTGTCCACCGGAGATGAAGGCGGGCGGCTTCCTGGCATGCTCTTCCAATTCAACCAGGCGCAGCAACTCGTAAGCCCGTTCAAGGCTGACACGGGGCTGGTAGTTCCCGCTCAGGTCCATCGGGAGCATCACGTTTTCGAGCAAGTTCAGCATGGGCAAAAGCTGGAACGACTGGTAAACTACACCAACTGTCCTGCCCCGCCATAGAGCCAGTTGTTCCTCGCTGAGGGCATGGATGGCTACCACTTCACCGGAAGCACGCACCAGCACTTCGCCGGATGTCAAATGGTCAACACCAGAGATCATGTTGAGGAGCGTGGATTTGCCTGCACCCGATTTTCCGATCACCCCCAGGAATTCCCCGTTCCCCACGGAAACACTGACGCCTTTAAGCGCCGAAAATTCCCCGGCTTCACTGCAATACACTTTGACCACATCGCGGAGTTCGATGATCGGATCTGGAATGGACAAACTCTTTCCTCCACAATTAAAAAGCCAACAATCTGGATTTATTGTACACCTGTCAAATATAATATGCAAAACTTCTCATAAGCCCTTAATGGTTTTTTGATGGAAACTCGAATCCACATCATCGCTCTGGGTGTCGGCAACTTGAAACATTCGAGTTCTGCTATAAGTTAGATTCATTTGCAGCAGACTTCGCGGATTAGCGCGTAAAAATTCCCGAGGAGGCTTCATGACCGATTTACTTTTCAAGGAATTGACCTTCACCGTCATCGGTGCGGCTATGGAAGTGCACAGAATTCTCGACCCTGGCTTTTTGGAGTCGGTGTATCAAACAGCCCTTGCGCGCGAATTATCTTTACGCGGCATCCCTTTCGAACAGCAAAAACATCTTGCAGTGTATTACAAAGATATTAATGCCGGTGAGTACATTGCCGACTTTATCATAGACGGAAAATTTGTGGTTGAGATCAAGGCTGTCTCCAACTGGAATCCTCGCCACGATGCTCAGGCAGTTCACTACCTAACAGCGACCGGTATGCAACTCGCCCTCTTGCTCAATTTTGGCGCTGGTTCCCTACAACATCGATGAATCATCCGCACAGGAACGGTAAAAGAAAAATCCGTGTAAATCCGCACAATCCGCTGCAAAAAGGATACCAATGCGTAAAATCATCCTTCCCATGCTCGTAGTGACAATCCTGTTCATTGCTGTTGCACCAGTCTCCGCTGACGATACATTGCGCGTCTTCTACGCCGGGCCGGACGGCGGCGTGAAAACTGCCCTGGAACTGGCTGGTTTTGTGTTCGTGGATAATCCATCCCAGGCAGATGTACTGGTTCTCAACGGCTCCATCCCGGACCCGGGGACAGTCGCGGCGCAAGTCGAACGCGGCGCGGGGCTGGTGCTCTTCCTCGGCCCGGACATCTCCGCCGCGGACGTGAAAGCCGCCACCGGCATCCCGGTCGAGTTGACCGCCCACGAGGACGCCGTCAGCCTGACCGAGATCAAGGATTTGAGCGACCCTCTTGTTGAAGAGATCATCTGGAACGGTGCACCCCAAGTCCGCGAGCGCAGTGAAACACTGACACCGCTCTCGTCAGTCCAACCACTCGTCACCACATACGAAAACGGGGAATGGATCCTCTGGCAAGCGCGGTCGAACATTTATATTTTCAATGCCTACCTCACAGGCGATTTCAACCCACAGATCCAGGAATGGGCCTACTTCAACTACCTGGTCTATCACCTCGTCGAGCGCGCTGCAGGCCGAACCCCGCTCTCGTTCGCCGATTATCCCGCTTCCCCCGTCCCCCACGCCGCGCAGGCAACGGCCCTGCTCATTTTGATGGGATTGATGATTGTCACCACTTTCGGCGCATTCTTCATTGTGCGACGATACAGCAAGAAGCATCCGGAGGAGTTGGATAAGATCGTTTCGGACCGCAGCAGGTTCCGGGTCCAGGAGGAAGGGACGGATTGGGAGAAAGTTGGCTTCCACCGTCCGCTCAGCGGATTCCTGGTTGCACTTAGTATCGGTCTGATCATGTTCATCCCGCTCATTATTTACCAGAACCTTCTCCTACCCTCGTACATTCTGCCGTCGGCGCAGGCACTGGGCATCTGGGGTAGGATAAAGCAGTTCTTCTTCCTGGCATGGTACGTTTTCGATATGGGGACAAGTGTCGCGTTCGTAAAATACCTCGCGCAGCACCGCGTTCACGATCCAAAGAAAGGCATCCTGTACGGACAGGTGTTTGTTTGGTGGCAGGTGCTCTCGGGCGCGGTGCAGGTGGCGGTGGTTATTGGTCTGGCAAGCACCATTGCGCCGCGCTCCGCATATGCCCTGTATGCCTGGAGTGTCATCGTTCACGCCTTCATCCAAATACCCGGCTTCTACCAGGTGATGAAGTATGCACTGACGGGCCTGCAGCGTCTTGACTACAGCCGCTTGCTCGAGGTTGGCTGGGGCGTCCTTTTCCCGATGCTGACCGAACCGGTCTTTGTAATGATCATGTTCGCCTGGGGCCGGGCGCACCCGAACTTCGGAGGGTCAATGGGCGGACTGCTCGGGATGGGTATCGCTGCTTACGCAGTGGAACTGCTGACCTTCCTGGGCGGTCTCTGGCTTTACCGGCGCGTGGGCTATAACGCGCGGATCCTGTTCCTGGCACATTTCGATTGGGATGTGGTCAAGAACAGTTTCAAATTCGGCGTCTTTGAGATGCTCGGTTCAGCGGCTTGGTCTTTCGGACAGGCGATGGAAATCCTCATCACGCAAGCCCGACTCATCAACTATGCGGAAATCTGGGGGAACTGGGGCATTGCACAAAACTTCATCTACGCCTTCAACGTGACCCAAACCCTGAACGACGGCGTGATGCCCGCCATCTCGGAAGCCATCTCGAACGGTAAGAGAATCTTGAGCCAGTATTACAGCGTGATGGCTTATAAGTACAACGGACTGTTGAGTGCGTTCATAGGTGCAGTCCTGTTGGCAGTTGCTCCAAAATTTATCGTTGGATCGCTTGGGATCGAGTTTCAGCGCGCCGCGTTATATGTAATTCCTTTGACGATCTGGGGCGCGGTGCAATTCCCATCGTGGGTCGGTGACAATGTCCAGCTCGGCGCGAACAAGCCATATCTCAAGTCCATCCTGGTCTTCTCTGAGCAAATTGTCCGTGTGATCCTGTCGCTCCTCCTGATGGCGCGATTCCAGGTCACCGGCTTGATCATCGCCTACTTCATCGGGCTGGCATCGAAAGGCATTGCCGCATATCTGATCAACCACAAGGTCTGCTTCCCACAGCGGTTCTACGCCTGGCAATCGCTGGTTGCTCCCCTGCTGGCCGCCGCGGCGCACTTCGGTGTCCTGTCGCTGATCAATGGACTCATTTGGAAAGGCGAGCAGATCACCAGTGTGCTGATCTTCCTGATTGGCATCCTGCCTAGTTTCCCGCTCTTCATGTTCTTCTACGGACTGTTCGGCGGCTGGGACCGGGAGACGCTTGCCGAATTTGGCGAGGCGGCCGCACTGACCGGCGGCATGCGCTGGTTCACCCGCTGGGGCATGTACGAACCGACCCGGCTCGGGGCGCGCATCAGTCCGCTGAATGGGCGGTTCCCGATCACGAATCGCGTCGAGGCGATGGAGGAGGCGAGGAAATTGACGGAGGAGAAGGTAAAACTATAACGAGAATTACACGAATGGGCGCAGGACGCGAACAAGAACATTCGCGAAATTCACTATTTCGCGGTATTCGAAAAAGCAAAGGAGAATCCCATGCTTGAGCAACCTAAAACAACTCGTTTACGAGACAACCGCACCCTTGCTTACGCCGAATATGGTGATCCGGGCGGAAAGCCGGTTTTCTTCTTCCACGGCATCCCCGGCTCGCGTCTCTTCCACCCGCCGGATGAGATCACAAAAAAACTTGGGGTGCGCCTCATTTGCACCGACCGCCCCGGCTCCGGGCTTTCGACTTACAAACCCGGACGCCGCATCCTGGACTGGCCGGTGGATGTCTGCACCCTGGCAGATTTCCTGAAAATTGACAAGTTCCATGTTGCCGGCCATTCTGGCGGAGGACCGTATTCCCTGGCCTGCGCTTACGCCCTCCCGGAGCGCATCCTCGGCGCAGCAGTTCTGTGCGGTGCAGGTCCAGCAGATGCCAGGGAAGCCCTGGAAACCATGACGCCGCTCAACCGGCTGGCCTTTTCCATTGGACGCTTCACGCCCTGGCTGCTCTGGAGGCTTCTGGTGTGGTATCTCTACCGCATGGGACACGAGAATCCGGCTTACCTGTTCGAGCGCGGCGCCAAGGATCGTCCCTGGGCCGATACTGAAGTGCTCAATGGGCCCGGCGTGCTGGAATTGTGTTACGCCAGTCATTCCGAAGCACTGCGGCAGGGCACGCGCGGCTTTGCGTTGGAAGCGCGCCTGATCGTCAACCCCTGGGGCTTCCCGCTTGAGGATATCCGCGTACCGGTTCATATCTGGCACGGGACCGTTGATGTGGATACCCCCGTCGCAATGGGCAAGGCCATGGCCAAGCGCATCCCGGGCAGTCGTCTAACCATCTATGAAGGCGAAGGACACATGCTGCTATTCCCCCACTGGGAACAAATCCTAACGGCACTATGCAATCCAGAAACCAAAATCTCCATCTCACCCGTATCTTGATACCTGACACCTGATTCCTGACACTTGTAAACAAGGAAACCTATGCGAAAACTCCACCTCATCTCCCATACTCACTGGGACCGCGAATGGTACCGCACCTTCCAACAGTTCCGCCTGAAACTCGTACACCTGGTGGATGGATTGCTGGATATCCTGGAACAGGACAAACTATACAAGCACTTCATGCTCGATGGGCAGACGATCATCCTGGAAGATTACCTGCTCATGCGCCCGGAAAAGGAAGAGGTTATCCGCAAGTTCATCCAGAAAGGGCGTTTGATCATCGGCCCCTGGTATATCCTGCCGGACGAGTTCCTGGTCAGCCCGGAGGCCACCATCCGCAACCTGCTGCAAGGTGACCGGATCTGCAGCCGCTTTGGCTACAAGATGATGGTCGGTTACGAACCGGACACCTTCGGGCATATCGGGCAACTGCCGCAAATCCTGCGCGGCTTCGGCTTCGATACCGCCTGCCTGTGGCGCGGCGCGCCGGACCTGCCATCCGAAGTCTGGTGGGAGGCCCCGGATGGATCACGGGTTTTCACTGCTCATATGCGCGAGGGCTATGGCAATGCCGCCGGCCTGCCCACCTCCAACCCGGATGAATTCCTGGCTGAGGTTAAACGATTACAGATCATGCTGGCTGAACACTCCATTTCCGGCGAACACCTCCTGCTGATGCACGGCACCGACCACATGGAACCGCCGGCCGATACAACTGCAGCCATTGGCTCGACGCGCGGGAAACTGGAAGGAGCCAAACTGATCCACTCCACGCTGCCGGATTATCTCGCCTCCGTCAGGGCTTCGTTGAAAGGGAAGGAACTGCCGGTCATGAAGGGCGAACTGCGCGAATGCAAACGTGCCCACCTGTTGCCTGGCGTTCTTTCGACCCGGATGTGGATCAAACAACGCAACCGCGCCAGCGAAACCCTGTTGGAGAAATGGGTGGAGCCGTTTTCAGCATTTGCACGTTTACAAGTTGAAAAGCTTGAACATTCCAACCCTCCAACTTTCCAATGCATTTCCAACCCTGCCCAGATCATTCATCAAATGTGGCATTTATTGATGGAAAACCACCCGCACGATTCCATCTGCGGCTGCTCGATCGACCAGGTCCACGATGAAATGAAAGTCCGCTTTGACCAGGTGGACCAGATTGGCGAAGAGATCACCCACCTATCCCTGCAATCCCTGGCAGGGGCCATGGACACACGATCGCCCCAGCCTGCCAACGGAGCCTTTTCGGCGATCGTGGTATTCAATCCCACGACAACATCCCGGACAGACCTGGCCCAGGCCGAAGTGCATCTGCCTGCGGATGTAAGCGCTTTCACATTGGTGGATCAACAGGGCAACAGCATCCCATTCCAGGCCGAAGGGTTGGGCGGCCAGGATTTGATCAACATCCAAATGACGCGTAAAGAACTGTCGATGTTGATTGGGAATATGCACGAAGGCCGCTTCGAAAACCTTTCCATCCAGGATTTGCAGCTCAGGCGTGAAGGAAACATTATCCAGGTGGAGGCGACCTTCGGTGAGAACATGCCCACCAACCAGCAAGCCTGGAACCAGGGTGCTGAGTCCATGAAAGGTTTCCTCGATGATCCATCCGTCAGCAAATTCAACATACATGCCCGCGCCCTGGCAGCAACCCGCCTTCTTTTCAGCGCACCGGATGTACCCGGCCTCGGGTGGCAAGCCTACTTCCTGCAACGCCAAGCTCCCACGCCGCCCGTGCGCCCGTCATCATTGGTGTGGCAGGCGCTGGCGAAGAGGTTTATGCCAAGAGAAAAGCCGCCCATTGAAAACGAGTTCTTCCGCGTAGATGTCGCCCGCAATGGAACCCTAACCCTGCTGGATAAACGGAATGGCGCTCGATACGCTGGCCTGAACCGCTTTGTGGATGGCGGCGACTGCGGCGATGAATACAACTTCTGCCCGCCCGAATCGGACCTGCTGGCGGCTGCGCACCTGGAAAGTGTTACCGTCCACCGTGGCTCCATCCAACAAGCCATCGTATTGAATCTGGAAATCAAGACCCCGCTCGAACTGGAGCCGGACCGCAAAAAACGCTCGAAACAGACCATCCCCACAAAGATCACAACCCTTATCACCCTCACCAACGGCGTTCCCCGTGTCGACATACACACTGAAGTGGAAAACCATGCCAGGGACCACCGCCTGCGGGTTCACTTCCCGGCCCCGTTGGCGGTTGATCACGCCGACCATGATGGGCACTTCGAGATCGTCCGCAGGCCTTTGGGCTTGCCCGACTTCGATGATACCTGGGTCGAACATCCCCGCCCGGAAGTGCCCCAGCGCACATTCACGGATGTATCCAACAAGGAATATGGTTTGATGATCGCCAACCGCGGCCTGCCGGAAGTGGAGGTTCTTAGGAGAGACCCGGTCTCTTCAAGAGACCGGGTCTCTGACAAGCAAAGTGAAATTGCCCTAACCCTGCTGCGCTGCGTTGGCTGGCTCTCGCGCGACGATTTCGCAAACCGCAAGAACCACGCCGGACCCTACCTGCCCACGCCTGGTGCACAGATGAAAGGAAAATGGGAATTCGATTATTCCATCATCCCCCATACCGGAGATTGGTTACAGGCATACCCGCAGGCGGCTGCCTTCGAGGCCCCGCTGAGAGCGGTCGGGATGGGCATCCACGCCGGGGGGCTCGCCTCAACCGGCTCATTCGTCCGGGTTGAACCGCAGGAGTTCGTTATCAGCGCGGTGAAGGAAAGCGAAGACGGCCGGGGCTGGATCGCGCGCGGCTACAACATCGCTGGAAATGATATTTCGGTTAGGTTGACCCCCTGGCGTTCATTCAAAAAGGCAGAGCTGGTCAACCTGGCCGAGCAGAAACAGAAAGCGCTCAAAGTGGCCAAGGATGGCAGCCTCGACCTGGCCGTGAGAGGCCACGAGATCGTCACTGTTCTGTTTCGTGATTAGCCGAAGGGTAGTTTGCCTATTGGATGATCTCCCCTTTGGGTGTGGTCGAGTCGTGCTGGATATGAACCGCGAAGAAGCAAAGCCTGCGAAGGCTTTTCTGAAAGTTCCCTTGGCGCTCTTCGCGCCTTCGCGGTGAAGAATTCGCGCATGGAGAACCGCATCGAATAGGAAGACTATCAATATCGCAATCGCAAAAAAAGTGTTATATACTCCAAGAAACCCATCCACCAGGAGGCAGCATGGTCACCGTCGAAAAGATCGACACCAGAAATAAATCGCAGGCCAAGCGTTTCGTTGATTTCTACTATGATCTATACAAAGACTGCCCGCAGTGGGTGCCGCCGTTGTTCGTCGACGCCTACCTGCCGCTCAACCGCCAGAAGCATCCCTTCTTCGAGCATTCGGATGCCGATTTCTTCATTGCCCTGAAGGATGGGAAGGTAGCCGGCCGCATCTGTGTTGCAGAAAACAAGCCCTTCAACGAGTGGCACAAGAGCAGGAAGGCCCACTTCCACCTGTTCGACACCATCAACGATGCAGAGGTCGCCAAAGCACTGTTCGATGCCGCCGAGGATTGGGCCAGGGCACGCGGCCTGGACACGATGATCGGGCCGAAAGGTCTCTCGGCTTTCGATGGCTACGGCATCCAGGTGGAAGGTTTCGAGCACCGCCAGATGATGACGATGATGAACTATAACTACGATTATTACCCCAAATTGCTCGAAGCCCTGGGCTACGAAAAGGAAGTGGACTTTGTCTCCTGCTACCTGCCAGCCGAATCCTTCCGCGTCCCGGAGCGGGTGGAGCGGATCGCCAGGCGCGTCATGGAGCGCGGCAAGTTGAGGGTCAAGGATTTCGAGAGCAAGAAGGAACTGATGCAGTGGGCGATCCGGATCGGCGAGGCCTATAACAAGGCCTTCATCAACAACTGGGAATACTATCCCCTCAGCCAGGGCGACATCGAATATGCCAAGAACAACATCTTCATGGTGGCCGACCACCGGCTGATCAAGGTCATCCTGTATGGCGAAGAGATCGTCGGCTTCCTGTTCGCCTTCCCGGATGTTTCGGCCGCCCTCCAGCGCGCCAAGGGACGCCTGTTCCCCTTCGGGATCGTGGATATCATGCTGGAGATGAAACGCTCCAAGATCGTCTCCGGCAACGGGATGGGCATCCTGCCGGAACACCAGGGGACAGGCGGAAACGCCCTGCTCTATTCCGAGTTGGGGAAGATCGTGCTGGATGTCTACAAGTTCGAGTTCGTCGAGATGACCCAGGTGGCCGAAACCACCAGGCAGATGCGCGCCGATCTGAAGAACCTGAACGGCGTGGAATATAAGAACCACCGCGTGTATCGGAAGAAGATCGGATAGGATTAGAAACCCAAAGCAGAAACAAGAAGAGCCGGAGGTTTTCCTCTGGCTCTTTTCATTATCAGGATAACCAATCTTACAACCTAGCGTGGACTGCCTCACTGATGCGGACGGTATTGCTATCCCCCTGGCGGCGCAGCGGCAGCACTACATGGAAGCGACTGCCGGGGAAGTTGACTTCATCGTAGCCGGGACTTTCGACCCAGATGCGTCCACCGTGTGCTTCGACGATGCCGCGCGAGAGCGTCAATCCCAGCCCGGCGCCGGAGCCTTTGAATTTCGTTTTGCCGGTGGAATGCCTATTCAGGTCATCCTCCCCCTGGTAGAACTTGGTAAAGATCAATTCCCGGTAGTTGGGATCGACCCCAACGCCGGTATCCGCCACAACGATCTCGATCCCGCCTGCCGGCAGGTCGTTCTGGGGGGTGGTGATCTGGCGGCCCGTAACAGTGATCTTACCGCCATTGGGCGTGAATTTGATGGCGTTGGTCACCAGGTGGTAGAAAACCTTGCGGATGGTGTTCGGGTCCGCCTTTACGGTAGGCATGGCTGGAATATCGATGGTCAGTACCTGCTTGCGCTCTGCCAGGCCGGTCACCAACCCGCTGCACACGCCGCGGATCAGTTCGCCTACATCCAGGGATTGCATCTGCAATTCGAGCGTGCGTGCATCGATCTGGGCAATATCGAACATGCTATCCATGATCTCATGCAAGCGTATCGTTCCCTTGTGGATGCCTTCGATGGTTTTGTGGTGATAATCGCTCTGCTTGATGACCGGGTCTTCGAGCAGCATTTCGGTATACCCGCGCAGGACAGTCAGCGGGGAACGCAATTCATGCGAAGCGATGCTGATGAAGTTGCTCTTGGTGCGGTCCAGCCTTGCCAGGCTGCGGTTGGCCTGGTTGAGCGCCTGGTAGGCGTTCGTTAACTTGGTGTTCACCTTTACAAGGTTTTCCACCAGGCGGGCATTCTCCAATGCCACGGCCGTCTGGTCTGCAAGAGTGCTCAACAGGGTCAAGTCTTCATCGGTGTAACGGTTGCCGGATGCCTTGGCGCCCAGCGCAAAAAGCCCGATCCATTCGTTCTTGGCAAAGATGGGGACGTAGACCTCGGTTTCCAAACCTGCCAGCCATTCGCGCTCGGAGGCCGGGACTTTGCGGTAAACCGGCAGCAGGTCGATATCGTATTGCAGGAGCGGGTGGCGCTCCCGGCTGAGGGTGCCGACGATCGGGCTGGAACTGGCTAAAATCCCGGCACGCAGCGGAGTTTCCCCGGGGGCGCGCACGGCGCGCAGGTGGAACAATTGCGTCTCGCTTTCGGCTTTTTCTTTATCCACCAGGAAAAGGAAACCGCGCCGGATATCCATCGCATCGATGATCAGGCTCATCGCGACCGAAGCCAGCTTTTGCAGGTCAAGGATGTTGCTGATGTTCA
>JBFYSM010000125.1:0-10979 GCA_041301605.1 Chloroflexota bacterium
TGGTCATCACCAACGATGATCGGGCTGCCAACCTGATGCGCGCCCTGCGCAACCAGGGACGCGCCCCCGGCGATACCTGGCTCCAGCATACCTACCTGGGTTACAACTACCGACTGGATGAGATGTCAGCCGCGTTGGGCATCACCCAGATGGCAAGGCTGGAAGAGTTGCTGCAAAAGCGTGAACGGGTGGCCGCCTGGTACAACGAGTGGCTGGCGGAGATCCCCGGCGTTGAACTGCCCACCATTGAGCCGTTCACCACCCGCATGTCCTGGTTTGTGTACGTGTTGCGGTTCGCCCCCGGCATCGACCGCGACCGTCTCGCGGCCCGGCTTGGTGAACGCGGCGTTCCCGTGCGCCCGTATTTCCTGCCCATCCACCTGCAGCCCTACTTGGTCGAACGCTTCGGCTACCACGAAGGCGATTTCCCCGTAACCGAGGATCTGGGCCGGCGCGGCCTGGCGCTGCCCTTCTCCGGTGCGATGAGTGAAATGCAGGTGGATTTGGTTTGTCAGTCTATCCGCGAGGAAATGCAGGCTCGATAAGTCTGGATGAATGCCACATTCTTTCCTCCCAATCGCCAGCGCGGCTTGGTTATCCACATTTCCACATTCCTGGTTCTGGCCCTAATATCCGCCCTAGCAGTCTGGCAGGCGGTTGAGTCCGCTGTCAGCGTGATGTTGACAGTCTTCATCCTGGTTGCGGCAGTAACTTTTTTCCCCTTGCCGTTCCTGGCTTATCGCACCTATGCACTCATCTGGGGTAATTATGCCTTGAGCCGCGACAGCCTGCGCCTGCAGTGGGGGCTGCGGGTGGATGATATTCCGCTTTCCAATGTGGAATGGGTTCGCCCGGCCCGGGATCTGGCCTCCCCGCTGAAACTTCCAGTTATCCGCCTGCCCGGATCGGTATTGGGCGTGCGCCGTCATCCCGACCTCGGTACGGTGGAATTCCTGGCGTCCGATGCAAGCAACCTTTTGCTGGTGGCCACCTCCAAACGCGTTTTTGCCATTTCACCGGCTGACCCGGTTGCCTTTATCCAGAACTTCGCACGGTCCATAGAAATGGGGAGCCTCTCTCCGATGCCGGCACATTCGGTCTATCCGTCCTTCGTCATGATCGATGCCTGGCAAAGCCCCCTGGTACGCTATTTCTGGATCTCCGGCTTGTTGTTGAACATCGGCCTGCTGGTTTGGGTCAGCCTGCTTGCACCGACGTTGCCGGATATCCCGCTTGGCTTTACACCCACTGGCGCGCCCCTGGAACCGGTCGCCGGCCTGCAATTGATCCTGCTGCCTGTCATCAGTTTCTTCCTGTTCTTAACGGGCTGGGTTGCCGGCCTGTTTTTCTACCGCCGTCTCCAACAAAAAGTGCTCTCCTTCATCCTGTGGGGCTCCGGCACACTGACCGCCCTGTTGTTCCTGATCGGCGTATTGTTCATCCTCACCACTCCCGTTTAGCAAGGAACTTTATGCAACTTCCTGTTGGCTTCCTCGCGGCAGTCATCATTGCTTTCCTGGCCTATCGTGTTCGCAGCCTGAGTCGCAGTGGCGCGGCAGCGGCTGTCGTGGTTGGTACACTCATCTTTGGCTTGGGCGGGTGGCAATGGGCAGTCATCCTGCTCAGCTTCTTTATCTCATCCAGCATCCTGACGCGCCTCTTCAAGAAGCGCAAAGCCGAAGTGGATGAGAAATTTTCCAAGGGCGGTCAGAGGGATGCCAGCCAGGTGCTGGCCAATGGCGGGATAGCAGCCCTTATTGCCGCCCTGCATGCAATCTTCCCTGCTGCGCCCTGGACCTGGTGGGCATTCGCGGCTGCGATGGCCGCCGTCAATGCCGATACCTGGGCCACCGAACTGGGCGTGCTCAATCCACACCCGCCCCGGCTGATCACCAACGGCCAGGCAGTTGACCGGGGCACCTCGGGGGCGATCTCGCTCTATGGCACACTGGCAGCCTTGGGAGGTTCTTCCCTGGTTGCCTTGCTGGCGGTGTCGATTGCTCCTTTCCCATCCTCCTGGGTTTCTTTTGCAATGGTGACCCTGGCTGGCCTGCTGGGTGCATTATTTGACTCGTTTTTAGGTGCAACGGTTCAATCCATATACCAATGTCCAGCCTGTAACAAGGAAACAGAACGCTATCCCACCCACCTGTGCGGCACCCCGACAACTCCCCTGCGCGGCTGGAAGTGGCTGGATAACGATCTGGTTAACCTGGCTTGTGCAATTTCCGGAGCAGGGTTTGTTTTTTTATTCACCTGGGTATTCCTATGAAGAACACAATTCAAAAGTGGTTTCCTCTTTTCCTCATCAGCAGTTTGGGATTGTTCCTGGAACTGGCCGTCATCCGTTGGCTTTCGGCAGAAGTTCGTTTGTTCTCATATTTCAAGAACCTGCCCCTGCTGGCAGCCTTTTTAGGGTTAGCGATCGGCTTTGCCCTGGTGGGAAAAGATCGTGATTACCGACCAACTTTTGCACCCATGCTGATTATCTTTGTGGCTCTAACACTATTGGTGGGCCGGTTTATTTCACCGCGTGTGCTAGCCTATCCATCCTTGGAAGATGATTACCTGTGGTTCACTGGCAACTTCTCTTATTGGATAGCATTGATATTGTTTCTTTGCATTGTGCTCATCTTTTTCCTGATGACACTATTCGTTTTCGTTCCTCTTGGCCAGGCTACTGGCAAGCAGATGGCCCTCCACGCACCGGTTCCCGCCTATATTGTCAACATCTTGGCCAGCCTAGCCGGGGTTTGGATGTTTGCCCTTCTCTCCTGGTTACAAACTCCACCAGTGATGTGGTTCGGGGTTGCCCTGGCTGGGCTTGGGATCTACTGGGGTATGCAGAAATTACTCACCCGCAATATGGTCGTTGTTTTCGTTGCAGTTCTTGCAGGGATTGGGATTCTGAACGGCTCAACCATCTGGTCGCCCTATCACCGCTTGGATGTGGTTCCGCTTACATTGCCACGGGAGAGCGATGGTCAACTTGTGCCGGTTGGATATACGCTGAAAGTCCAACAGGTTTTCTACCAGGCCGCGATGGATCTTTCCCCGCAAGCGCTGGCAAAATATGATGGGGATATCCCTGATCTGGTTGGTGCGGCGGACACCTACAACCTGCTCTACACTTTTGTCGCCCAGGATGCCAAGGTACTGGTGGTAGGTTCAGGCATGGGCAATGATGTTGCGGCTGCCCTACGCAACGGTGCCGCCAGTGTGGATGCAATCGATATTGATCCGGCTATTCTTGCCCTAGGTCGGAAGATACATCCTGAGCATCCTTATGATGATCCTCGAGTAAAACTTGTTATCAACGATGCGCGCGCATTTTTCGAACAGAGCACTGAACTGTACGATGTGGTTGTCTTTGGTTTTCTTGATTCGCATACCCTGCTTTCTGGAATGTCGAATGTGCGCCTGGATTCGTTCGTTTACACCATCGAGAGTTTCGAGCAGGTGAGGATGCATTTAAAAGATGACGGTGTTGTGGTGGTCAGTTTTGCTGGTGGGCAGCCTTATATTGACGAGCGCCTGGGACGTATGCTGGCAGAAGTTTTCGGGGATGGCAGCGTGCTCACCTACCAAGGTGTGTTTGGGACAAGCCTGGTGGCCGGTATTAACGAGCATGAAACCATTGCCTCCCCTTGGAAAGTCTGGGAACCTGATCCGGCTTACGAAGATCTTCCGCTTACCACCGATGATTGGCCTTATATTTACACTCGTGAACGTACGATCCCGGATGCTTACTGGCAGGTGCTACTGTTGATTGGTATAGCCTGTTTTGCCTTGATGAGGCGTTCATTCCCGCAGGCCCTACGCCCGGAGTGGCACTTCTGGTTGTTAGGTGCAGCATTCTTGTTGATTGAATTCAAGAGCATTACCGAATTCGCCTTGCTTTTCGGCACAACCTGGCTGGTCAATGCGCTGGCAATCTCCGGGGTGCTGGTGATGGCCCTGCTTGCAAATCTGCTGGTGCTGCAGGTTCCAAACATCAAACTGGGGTTGATTTATGTGCTCCTGTTTATCAGTCTGGCTTTATCCTATTTCTTCCCGCTGGAATGGCTGATCAGCCTTGAATCCACGTTTCGAGCGATTGTAAGCATGATCTTCCTATCCCTGCCGATGTTCTTTGCGGGATTGATCTTCAGCGAATCCCTGCGCCGGGCTGGTGAAACCGCCCGTCCACTGGCATCCAACCTGAGTGGTTCCTTTGCAGGCGGCGTTCTGGAATATGGCTCGCTACTGTGGGGGATTAAAAGCCTGTACGTGATTGCCGCGCTTGTATATGCCGGGGCGTGGCTGGCAGCCACCTTGCAGGGAAAATCAAAGCGGTTGTGAGGAGACTTGTAGGGCGCAATAAATTTCGCCTTACTCTTTTGGGATGGCATCCCGTCTCTATGCCAGTAAATGGGATAACACGATCCTGGTCCCAATCAAGATCAATACAACTCCCCCCACGATCTCCATCCGCTTGCCAAATTTCATACCCAGCCGGTTGCCGATCCGCAAGCCGAGCCAGGACATCAACCCGGTCACCACACCGATCACGATCGCCGGGTACCAGACAAAAATGCCCACCACTCCCAGGCTCAACCCGACAGCCAGCGCATCGATGCTGACCGCGATCGAAAGCAGCACCATCGTCCAGCCGCGTGACGGGTCATTTTTATGTAGTTCTCCATCCGGGTTTAAGCCTGAACGGATCATGCGGATGCCAACGAAGGCAAGCAATGCGAATGCGATCCAATGGTCGAAGGATGCAATATAGCGCTCGACAGTGGTCCCGGCCAGCCAGCCAATGACCGGCAGCAGGAACTGGAAAAGCCCGAAATGGAAGGCCAGCCGGAAGGTGGGACGCGGACCGTTCGTGCGTGCTTGCGTCCCCGCACCGATGCAGACGGAGAATGCATCCATCGCCATGCTCAGCGCGATCAACAGGACTTCGAAGAAATTCATATGTTGAAAGTTATGCTTTCCAAATCTTGAAATCTTTCAGGATCGATCCCCCAATGAACTCACGAAGGATGGAATCATCTGGTATCCACTCTACTTCCATCGGCAGGAACCATTCCAGGAAAGCCAGCAGGCGCTTCGCTTCGATGAACTCCGGCGTGTGGTGGGTCACCTGGCGCAGCAGGGGCTCGGCGAACGGCTTGAGCGCCGATAGTTCGTAAACCAGTGCAGAGTTGAACATTACGTCAGCATTCTCCTGGTAAGGGAAAATGTAATGTTCCTCGCCACGCCGCACCGATTCCCAGCGGGAGATGGTCTGCTGGGCGGTGTACCCCCGTTCGCGTGCATCGCGCACGATCCGGCGGATGAGCCGGGTATCGGTGGTGGAGACCCGGTTGTGACGGTCCAGGTTGAGTTGCGTCAGCGCCGAAGCATAGATCCGAAAGGCAGCCTTGGATAATGACGGCGGCACCAGGCGCGGGTTCAACCCGTGGATGCCCTCCAGGATGATGATATGACCGGGGGTCAACTGGACTGCATCCCCCTGCTCCCTGCGGCCCTCCTGGAAATTGTAGCGCGGCAGGGTTACCTGATCGCCTGCCACCAGGCGCTGCAGGTGCTCCGCCAGCAGTTCCAGGTCGATGGTTTCCAGTGCTTCGAAATTGTATTGCCCGTTCTCATCGATGGGGGTTTTTTCGCGGTCGACAAAGTAATTGTCCAGTTCCAGTGCAAACGGAGAATGGCCCAATGCCAGCAGGTGGACTGCCAGCCGTCGCGAGAAGGTGGTTTTTCCTGAGGAGGATGGCCCGGCAATTAGAACAACACGTGCTGGATCACTCCGGCCGGCAATCTGTCCGGCAATGGAGGATATATGTTGCTCGTGCAAGGCTTCCGATACAAGGATGATCTCGCGGCTGCGGCCTGACTGGATGGCATCGTTCAACGCCCCGACCGAATCGATTCCCAGGCGCTCCAGCCACTGCCCATATTGGAGGAATGTCGCCAGCAGCTTGGGGTAATCCTCGAGGGGTTGCAGGATGGTGGGCCGGCTGCGACGCGGAAAATGCAGGGTAAAGCCATCCTCGGCAGGCAACAGGGCGAACCACTTCAGGTAGCCGGTTGAAGGAACCATGTACCCGTGGTGGTAATCCAGGTGATCACCCAATTTGTAAAGTGTGACATAATCCTTTTTTCGATGGGCCAGCAGGCGCACTTTATCGGGATAATCATGTTTCTGGAAGTATTCCAGCGCCTGTGCCAGCGGGATAACCTGCCGCTCGAAGGCCAGATCAAGCTCGACCAATTCGCGCATCTGTGCATCCAGGAAACGCAGTTCATGGTCTGTCAGCGGTTCACGATCTGCGATATGACAGTAGTAACCGCCTGACGAAATGGAATGATCGATCAGCAGTTTTCCCTGTGAAAAAAGGGTGGCAAATGCGACCTCCAAAAGGAAGGTCAGCGACCGCCGGTAAATGCGGGCTCCATCAGCATCGGCCATCGTGACTGGTGACAGCATGGAATCCATCTTGATTGCATAGGTCAGCTCACGCAATTCGCTGTTGACTACCGCGCCTACCAATGGGGCGGGTAGTGTATCTGCGATGGAACATAAAAAATCCCCGGCGGTGGCGCCGCGCGGGCCGGATAATACACGCCCATCGGGAAGATGCACTTCCACATCCGGGCGCGGTTTGACTGTTTGGATAGATAGCTTGCTCATGGGTTCTCCCTAAGGGAAGCGTATTTTATCACCAATCTCTCCCCCGGAAAATTCTTTACAGTTTGGTTCTCTGGGAATCACCGGAATAGGGATGAAATTGGGGGTATTGGGCGGGCAAAGCCCGCCCAATACCCCCATATCTTTCCATCCATCACGGCAGCTCCCAGGGAGCTTACAGCTTTGCCAGTAATTTCTCCGGCTGGTGGGTGTACGTATCGAAGGGGATCTCGCCACGCGTCAATCCCATGAGCGTTTCAGTCAAGATCTTGTTGACCGGGGTCTGTATGCCAGCCTGCTCCCCAAACCGTACCACTGCGCCATTCAACCACTCGACCTCGGAATTGCCGCGACCCGAATGCAGGTCGATATGAAAGGATGGCATCTTCCCACCGCGCCCTCCACCGATGGCTTTCTGCATCAACGGCCGGGCAAGGAATTCCGGAAGCCGCGTGCCCCAGGCCAATGCCCTGACTGGTGTACCGGGAAGGTCGACAACATTTATGCCGTGTTCTTTCATCACATCCAGTGCCTCCCGTAGCATATCCATCTCCAATCGGAACAGGCCGGGGTGGGCAAAGACTTCGGCGGCAGTCATATCCAAAATGGCTGCCGTGGCGTTGGCAGGCAGGTTGGTAAGCATTTTCGACCATTTCATATCAGCGGCATGTGGGAACGTTCGGGCGTTGAGTCCGGCTTCGGTCAGCATAGCGGACAAACGGTCCGACAACGGGTGGGCGGAGACGATCCCAACCCCGCGTAAGCGTTCCAGCAGGATGTCACCCACGCCGCGCCGACCGACCGAGGAGGTTACCGTCCCAGCGATGACCCTGTTTGTGCCAAGTACGGCTGCGATGGCCGGTTCGTTGTCCACGCCGTTTTGCAGGCACAGCACCGATGGCATCCGGTCGGCAAACGGCTGGATGGTATCCAGCACAGACTGGGTGTCAAAGGATTTCAGGGCAAAGATGGCGACATCGAATGGGTCGGACTGGAAGGCATTTTCAAGACTGGCAACACACGAAAAGGATGAAGGTGAAAGATTGATGGATGTGAATTCTGGCTTGCTCTTGGTGCTTCCAGGCGTTGGCAGGTAGAGATGCAAACCGCGTTGTTGCAACTCTTCTGCTGTTTTCGGCTGCTCCATGAACGTGACGCGGTGCCCCGCCAACGCCAGCGACCCGCCGATGTAGGTTCCGATCGCCCCGGCCCCAAAAACAAGGATATGGATTTTCTCCATGCCAGCTATCCCTGCTCTCTCCAATGGGAACGGTCGCCGAAGGTCAGCAAACGCCAGTTGTGGCGCGGCGGATCATACGAGAAAGTTGCAAATGAGGTGTTCTCGAAAGCAAAGCGCGCTCCGGTGAAGTCGGCCTGCACCGGGATGCCCAGGATGGCGTACATGGTCATATTCAGGATGCCGCCGTGTGCGACCACCAGGTAGCGCCCTGCCGGCCGGTCGAGCAGTTTCTGGATGCCCTGCCCGGCCCGCAGGAAGAGTGCCCAGCGGCTTTCGCCATTGACGCCCCAACGGGTGTAAGGTGTGAAGAAATCCGGCTCGGGAACCCGCTCCCTGCCTTCCTCGTGCGTCAGGCCGGCCAGCATGCCGTTATCGATCTCCATCCAAACCGGGTCGAACTCGATGGGCACGTTCAACGCAGCACAGATGATCTCCGCTGTCTGGCGGGCGCGCAGCAGGGGACTGGAAATACAGGCATCGAAGGTGAAGCCCTCCGCCTGCCAGCGTTCGGTAAGGGCCTGTGCCTGGAGGCGGCCTTTGTCCGTCAAAGGGAATTCAGCATGACCCTGGAAGCGTCCTTCCACATTGCCAATCGACTCACCGTGGCGGAGGAAGGTGATATGGTAGATCAGAGTGGAGGTATCAGCCATAGGCACAAGATTTTATCATGGTTGGGAGTCCTTCTTGAAGGTGACCGTCAATGGTTCGCAGCCAGCCCCGCGACAAAGAACTATGTATTATCATCGCTTTTACACTCGACGCTTAGCGCATCGCGTTATTTAATTTCACTTTGATCAAGTAACTCTGAAGATGAAGAGACTCACAGGATTTACAGACGCGAGCGTTCGCGCAAATTACCGCCTGAAATCCAACAGGTCGCGCTGCGCAAGTTGCGCATGCTCAACAACGCGGTGACTCTGAATGACTTGCGTGTACCTCCCGCCAACCGGTTGGAAAAATTGAGTGGTTCGCGCCAGGGGCAATATAGCATTCGCATCAACAACCAGTGGCGCATCTGCTTCGAATGGCGTGGCAGTGATGCAGTTTCGGTGGAAATCACTGACTATCACCAGTGATGAAAGAGGAACAATGGCTGACGAAAAACTGAACCCTGTCCATCCCGGGGAAGTATTGCAGGAAGAGTTCCTGAAGCCGATGGGATTGAGCCAGAGCCGCGTGGCGCTCGATATTGGTGTACATCCCCGCCGGATCAACGAGATCGTGCTGGGAAAGCGCAGCATTACCGCGGACACAGCCCTGCGCCTGGCGCGCTATTTCGGCACCTCACCGCAATTCTGGCTGGGCTTGCAGACCGATTACGATCTGGATATTACTGCCGAGGCCCTCGGTGGCCGCCTGGAACGGGATGTAAAAGTGTATGCTGCGGCACAGCTCTGATGCAGCGTATACAAAGAGCATCATCCATACCGAATACAACAAGTGACGGTCACCTTCGCGAAGCACTCCCGAAGGGAGCGAGGTGACCGTCACTTTCATTGCAATAACCCAGGCCTTACCACGCTGAAGTAGAAGACCAGGCAGAAGACCGAAAAGATCAGCAGCCAGGTACGCAGGCTCCTCAGGAACCGTTTCCATTCTTCCTTGTTGAGTGTCAATATCTTGACAATGGCCTTCAAGTTGTTGAATACGATGGTCAGGTACAGGCTTACCAGGGCGAAGAAGATCAAAATGATCCAGGCGACGACTTTCCTGATGATTTCCAGATCATCATCGATCCATGCCGCCAGTCCATCGAATTCGAAAAGCGTTATCTTAGGTGTTAGCAAAGTTCCTGGGATACTAAAAGACATGCCGTTACAGACCCGCGAATCCACCCCCAGTTTGTCGGTGATCAGGTATCCGCAGTTCATGTAACGGGCGAATGTCTGCGTGATGAGCAGGTACGCAAGCAGGCCGCCCACAGCCAGCAGGATGACGGTCAGGATGGCGGGGCGGTTCCAGACGAAGATGATGCCCGACCACAATTTGCGGAACACAGATTTGGCTGCTTTTTTGATTTTGCTCATGGTTCACTCCGATTGGATTCGAATGAAAGCGAAGCGGCATATATTGGGTATGGGAACGAATGGGGCTGGAAGTTGCTCGATGCCAGTGTGCGTCTGCATCATCCCCGGCTCCTGCAACAGGATTGAGAAAATTTACAGGTCATGTTCCCGGCACTTCGGAAGTACCAGGTGCGGCTAACCCCTTCAGGATATGATTCCTGCCACGGCGCATTGATGATGAAGGCGATCATCACTCTGGCGCAGGCAATGATGCAAACGATGCTGACAATCCCAACCATCATGATCGCGGCAATGCCCTCTTTGCTGGGTTTATTTTCACTCATCGCAACCTCCTCCCTACGAGCCTCACTATACCCCAACTCCAGGCAGGCAGCAAGCCGTGTGATATGATTTTTCAACGGGCATTATAATCAACCCACCACTTTACCGGTACAATGAGGTTCCATGGCCCTTGACCGTTTCGGACGCCACATCCAATACCTGCGCATCAGCCTGACCGACCACTGCAACCTGCGCTGCGTCTACTGCATGCCGGAGGATACAACCTTCCGGCCCACTGCCGAGTTGATGCAGGATGACGAGATCCTGCTCCTCACCCGCCTGTTCGCATCCCTGGGGTTCAACAAGATCCGCCTGACCGGTGGTGAGCCGACCGTGCGCGCCAACGTGGTCGAACTGGTGCGCGGCATCACTCATACCCCGGGGATCAAGAATGTCTCCATGACAACCAACGGCATCCTGCTGCCGAGCCTCGCCAGGCCCCTGGCCGAGGCCGGCCTCGAGCGCGTCAACATCAGCCTCGATACGCTTGATCCCGAGAAGTTCCGCCGCCTGACACGCTGGGGCGACCTTGAGGATGTCTGGGATGGGATCATGGCCGCCGAGCAAGCCGGGCTGACCCCGGTCAAGATCAATGCTGTGGTCGTGGCTGGCTACAATGAGCAGGATATGGTCGACCTGGCGCGCCTGACCGTGTCACAGCCCTGGCAGGTGCGTTTCATCGAGATGATGCCGTTCGGCGGCGCGACGGAATTGC
>JBFYSM010000009.1:0-6212 GCA_041301605.1 Chloroflexota bacterium
CGCCAAATCACCCTCTTACCCGCTCCGCCGGGATTGCTTTGTTGCCATCCCACCACTGTTCATCACTCAATTTGTAAAGGTACTGTGACTACCTATTTTGGCTTTTCTGAACCGTGCCCAATTTTTGCTCTTCTCTCATATCTTCATCCAATCTCAACGCCAGCCATCAGAATCTAGATAATAAAACATTTGTGCTATAATCGATATGGTTTCGGCTGGAAAGGAACACCATGTCATCTAATTCCATCCGTGTCGTTGGGGCACGCGTCCATAACCTGAAAAACATCACGGTTGAGATTCCCCGCGACAAATTCGTTGTTATTACCGGGCTTTCCGGCTCGGGAAAATCCTCCCTGGCCTTCGATACCATCTTTGCCGAAGGGCAGAGACGGTACGTAGAATCGTTATCTGCCTACGCCCGGCAATTCATTGGACAAATGGATAAGCCGGATGTCGATTACATCGAGGGCCTATCCCCTGCCGTATCCATCGACCAGAAATCCACTTCTCACAATCCGCGTTCCACTGTAGGGACCGTCACCGAAATCTACGATTATCTCCGGCTGCTCTTTGCCAGGGCTGGCATCCCACATTGTCCGATTTGCGGCCGGGAAGTGGTCAAGCAATCCGCCCAGGAGATAGTGGATGCGCTCGAGAAGCTTCCGGAAGGAAGCCGTATCCTGATCCTGGCGCCGGTGGTGCGCGGGCGCAAGGGCACCTACCAGGCGGTATTCGAGGAGATCCGCAAAGCCGGTTTCGTGCGCGCCCGCGTGGATGGGGAGATCCACGCGCTGGAAGATGAGATCAGCCTCGACCGGTACAAGATCCACACCATCGAAGCCGTGGTGGACCGGCTGGTTATCCAGTCTCCCCAGGATGAAGAGGAGCGCACATCTGCCCGTTCGCGCCTGACAGACTCGGTGGAGACAGCCCTGAAGTTTGGTGAAGGCTACCTGACCATTGCCATCGTCGGGCAGCCCGGAGAACCACCTTCCAATGATCTGCATTTCTCGGAACACCTTTCCTGCCCCGAACACAGCATCAGCATCCCGGAGATCGAGCCGCGCACATTCTCCTTCAACACCCCCCACGGCGCCTGCCCCGACTGCCAGGGCTTGGGGTCCAAACTGGAGATCGACCCCGAGCGCATCATCCCGGATCCGGATCGGTCATTAATGGATGGTGCGATTGCCACATCCGAATGGAGTGGACCCAAGGAGGAAGGCGGCTGGTACTGGCAATCTCTGGAAGCCGCAGCGCGCACATACAAAATCGACCTGAATGCGCCGGTGAGCAGCCTGAACCCCGAACAACTGGATATCATCCTGTATGGTACACGCGGCCAGGAAGTGGAAATGCGGTATCAAAACCCAAACGGTAACGAATTCAAGTTCAAACGGGCATTCGAGGGGGTGGTCAACAACCTGGAACGCCGATACCGTGAAACCAACTCCGAATACATCCGTTCCAAAATTTCTGAGTTCATGTCCGACCGTCCATGCCCCACCTGCCAGGGCAAGCGCCTGCGGCCCGAAGCGCTGGCCGTTACGGTGGGCTCGGCCAATATCATCGAAGTGACCTCCTGGCCTGTGAACCGAACTCTCGACTGGGTCAAGCGGCTGCATGGCGCCAAGTCACCACTCACTTCCCGGCAACAAGCCATCGCCGCCCGGGTTCTCAAAGAGATCCAGGAAAGGTTGACCTTCCTGGTGAATGTGGGCCTGGATTACCTGACCTTGAACCGCTCCGCCGGCAGCCTTTCGGGCGGGGAAGCGCAGCGCATCCGCCTGGCCACGCAGATCGGCTCACGCCTGGTGGGCGTTCTGTATGTATTGGATGAACCGTCAATTGGATTGCACCCGCGCGATAACGGACGCCTGCTGGAAACCCTCAAAGGGCTGCGGGATCTGGGGAACACTGTTCTGGTAGTCGAACATGATGAAGAAACCATCCGCTCGGCCGATTGGGTCATCGACCTGGGTCCAGCCGCTGGCGAGCACGGTGGCCGGATCGTTGCCGAGGGCATTCCAGATGCGATCGAGGCGCACCCAAAGTCCCTGACCGGTGCATATCTTTCGGGCAGGAAGAAAGTTGCTGTACCGAAAAAACGCCGTACGGGCAACGGGAAAAAATTGAACATCCTTGGAGCCCGGGCCAACAATCTCAAGAACCTGGATGTCAGCATCCCCCTGGGCCAGCTGGTTTGCATCACAGGCGTTTCAGGTTCAGGCAAATCCTCCCTGATGACGGATGTACTTTACAACGCCCTGGCAGCCCGTCTGCACGGCGCACACACCAATCCCGGCGATCACGATGGCATCGAGGGCGTGGAGCAACTCGACAAGATCATCAACATCGACCAATCCCCCATCGGACGCACGCCGCGCTCGAACCCTGGCACATACACCGGCCTGTTCGATGAGATCCGTAAACTTTTCGCCGAGTTGCCTGAAAGCAAGGTACGCGGGTATAAACCGGGCAGGTTCTCGTTCAACGTACACGGAGGGCGCTGCGAAGCCTGCCAGGGTCAGGGCGAACTACGCATCGAAATGCAGTTCCTGCCGGATGTTTACGTTCCATGCGATGTCTGCCATGGGAAACGCTTCAATCGCGAAACCTTACAGGTTCGATTCAAAGAACACAATATTTCCGATGTGCTGGATATGACCGTTGACCAGGCCCTGGAAGAGTTCAAAGCCTTCCCTGCCATGGTAAACAAGCTCAAGCTATTGCAGGAGGTTGGGCTGGGGTACATCCGTGTCGGGCAGTCGGCTCCCACCCTCTCTGGCGGGGAAGCCCAGCGCGTGAAACTTGCCAAGGAATTGTCGCGCCGCGCCACAGGCCGGACCCTGTACGTGCTCGATGAACCCTCGGTCGGACTCCACGCTGCGGATGTGCACAAACTCATCGAAGTCCTGCAACGGCTGGTCGAAGCTGGCAACTCAGTGCTGATCATCGAACATAACCTGGACATCATTAAAGTGGCCGATTGGATCATCGACCTTGGACCCGAGGGCGGCGACCGCGGCGGGGAACTGGTCATCGAAGGAACGCCGGAAGAATTATGCAAAAGCAAGACATCCTACACCGGCCAGTTCCTTTGTGCGCACCTTCACAGCGACTAGCTATTTTGTTGGTTCTCAGGTAGAATACAAAAAACATCCCTTCAATTGGCACCTTTCACCAGATGGGAGAGCCTATGAGTTCAAAACCCCCTATTTCATCCACCATCGAAGCCTATCGGAAGAAGCGCCAGCGCCCTAATCCGATCATCCTCTACATCATTGCGGGAGTGCTGGGAATCATTGGGATTGTCGTTATCATCCTCGCCCTGACCGGGGGCTTTGGCGGAGGCGGCATACAACTTTTTGCCACCAAAACCCCCACCCCAACCATCACGCCATCCCCAACCAACACCCCCATCCCCACGCCGACTGCAACCATCACCGAAACACCCACCATTACACCCACAACAACCGCATCGGCGCCATTCACCTATGTAATCCAGGAGGGCGACAACCTTTACGATATCTGCGCAAGGTTGGAATTGGGTGACAACTGCTTGATCAATATCTTCTTCCTTAACCCCCAAATCGATTCTGCTAACCCAATCATTCTTGTGGGTGATACCATCATCCTGCCATTCGCAGGAATGCCACTCCTCACCCCAACTCCCTGGCCAACCGGAGCGCGCCAGATCATCTATCTCGTTCTGCCGGGTGACAGCCTGGGAGGCATCGCGAACCGGTTCAACAGCACAGTCGATGCGATTGTCAATGCCAACAAGGATATCCTGGAAGATGCCACGGATGTCATTTATCCTGGCATCAAGTTGGTCATCCCCATCAATATCGTCACCCCCGTTCCAACGATCACGCCGACTGCCACGCCAACCCAGTAAACTCGAATTGCATCAAGCCAACAAAAAGCACCTCCTGTGACGAACACCGCAGGAGGTGCTTTTGATTAGATCACCTTCTTATCACTTCTTCCTCAGGAACTGCCAGATCAGCGCCACGCCGCCGATGAAGAGCGCAGCGATCCAAACATAATCCAACGCACCCGCGAACGGCGTCCCCAGGATCGCGCCCAGGATCAACAACACAACTGCGGGGATATACGCCCAGGTGCGTCCTGCAGGGGGCAGGAGGGCAACCAACAGGAAGGTGATCCCCAAGCCAATGAAGAACACACCACCGGAATCACCACCTTCAATCAGGGCTCCCAAACCCGCAACGATACCCAAGGTCAGCAAGACACCAGCCGGGATGATCGCCCACCAGCGCGTGCGATCCGTGATGTACACAGCCCAAAAGCCAAGGCTGAGGCCGGTCATGAAGGCTAATCTGCTCCAGGCCTCCAGGCTGGCAGGCAGGAAAGCGGAGGCGCTGATCCCGAACAGCGTAAATGCCGGGAAGGCAGCCCACCACTGGCCACGATCCGAAACCATGATATACAGGAAAGCCAGGCCAGCAATGCCCGTCACACTGCCCCAGAAAAGATCACCCGCTTTGAGCCACTCCGGGAACAGGCCGACCTTGTCCATCAAAAGGAGCAAGCCGCCCAGGATGAGAACAGCGCCCAATACGATGCGAAAATCAATACGTTTCAGGTTTTTCATATTACATCCTCTCGCACACTAACGGATTTTGATCGTGCCGACACCCGACTCGATCGTCAGGTCCACTTTGTTGGCAGCCGTATCATAATCCGCATTCTGGTAATAACCGCCTTCCAGGCGCGGGAAACGAGTGCTGTCGACGTTCAACGCAGAGACGCCTTCCTTGACCCGGATTCGGGCGCCCACCCGCTCTGGAACGAGGATATCCACGCTGGCCGCGCCAGCCTCGATATCCACCACGGTATTCCCGGCGTTCTCCGGTAACGTAATGTTGACGCTGCTCGCGCCGGTCTCCACGCTGGCATAGGTAACGCGCAGTTCGCGCAAATCCAGCTTAACCTGGCTGGCCCCCGCCTCCACTTCCAGGCTCAACGGGATTGCTTTGGTTAGCTGGTATTTCCAGATACCGCTCGAAGGGCCAATGAACGGCAACATGGATGGCCCCGACTCAACCTTGACTTCCAATTTATCCCCCACAAGGGTTTGCTTGATACTCATGCCGGCAGCCTTCGTGCCTGAAATGATCTTCCCGGCTTCGGCACCAGCGGAGATCTCCACCCGGCCTGCGCCGGAGGAAAATTTGATCACAGCCTGGCTGGCACCCTGGGCATCGACATTGAAGGCATCACCTTCATCGAACCCCTTGGGCAGGTATGCCCCCACAATCACCCAGATACCCAGGAGAACCAAAGCCAGAGGCCAGAAGAAGCCCAATACATCGTCGATGAAGCCAACAGCCTTGAGCAAGAACAAAGCCGCCAGCAGGATCAGTACACTTCCCCAGAACAAGTATCCGCGACGCATGGTGTTACTCCTTTCGGGCGGTGCGCAGCAGGCCGCGCACGATGAACCACAGGCCCAGAAGCCCCAGCAGGCCAGCCATCCAGTATTCCTTGTAAGGCCCCAGGATTTCCAGGCCACCGAAGATGGTCGCAAATACCAGGAATAGGATGACACTGGTCACAAGCAGGTTGAAGCCGTGACGCAGGTTGTTGCGGGTATCCTCGCCGAGAAATCCCGCCAGGATCGTACCAACGCCAACAAAGCCAGGGATCAATGACCACATGTACGCCCATGATCCCCAATCGCCCGTAGCATTCTGATAATACAGGATGCCACCAATCCCGGCCACAATGCAGGCCGGAACCGCCATCCCCGGCGCACCGACCAGCAGACCGATGAGCAGGATCAATGCCCCAGATCCGACCGTCCAGATCGGCCAATCGAAGTTCATATTGATCCAATCGCCCAGTTCAGGCCGGATCCGCACGGCAACCAACCAGGCAGCCACCAGGATCAACAACAATCCCAGGGCCAATTGCGTACGATTACGTTTTGACATATGCATTCTCCTCTTGCAAAGGTTGGATTGATTTCTTTTTATATTTACGCTTTAGGATTACGAAAGTTGCTTTTTGGATTATACAACAATTACTTGAAATATTCAATATATTATATTCATTAATTAGATAATATTCATTAGATATTTTATTTATTGCTATAGATACACCCTGTCTATCCCGGTCACATATTTCGAATTCTTGGTCACAATGAACGGGAAGAAACCTGAAATCCTGCCAGCCTGGACATC
>JBFYSM010000140.1:0-3043 GCA_041301605.1 Chloroflexota bacterium
CGCCGATCTTCACTGCATCCATCATCGGCATGACCTCGTAGCCATCCATGACCGCCTCGAGCGCCTTGAGCGGTTCCACCTCGGTGATGATCACATGCGCACCCATGCCGCGCGCCCGCGATGCCAGGCCGCGTCCGCACCAGCCGTAACCGGCCACGATGAAGCGCTTGCCGGCCAGCAGCACGTTGGTGGCCCGGATGATGCCATCCACGGTGGATTGGCCCGTGCCGTAGCGGTTGTCGAAGAAGTGCTTGGTCATCGCATCGTTGACCGCCATGACCGGGAACATCAGCATGCCATCGGCGGCCATGGCGCGCAGGCGGATGACGCCGGTGGTGGTCTCCTCTGTGCCGCCGATGATGCCGGGCAGCAGTTCGCGCCGTTCCTTGTGGATGGTGCTGACCAGGTCAGCGCCATCATCCATCGTCATGTGCGGCTTGTGGTCGAGGGCTGCCCCGATGTGCTTGTAGTAGGTTACGTTGTCCTCACCCTTGATGGCGAAGGTCGGCACCTCGTACTGGTTGACCAGCGCCGCCGCCACATCATCCTGGGTGGAGAGCGGGTTGGAGGCGGTCAGCACCAGGTCTGCGCCGCCGGCAACCAGTGTGCGCGCCAGGTTGGCGGTCTCGGTGGTGACATGCAGGCAGGCCGACAGGCGCACGCCCTTGAGCGGTTTTTCCTTGTCGAAGCGCTCGCGGATCATGCGCAGGACGGGCATCTCGCGCTCGGCCCACTCGATCCTTCTGCGGCCGCCCTCGGCCAGGTTGATGTCTTTGATATCGGAATTGGTCATGTGGTTCTCCTTCGGAGTAGGTAATTAGGGATCAGGTAAAAAGGAACCGGGATGTTCCCTGATTACCTAATCACCCGAGTAACTGGTTTAGTTTACCACCATCATCAAAATGCTCCCGGAACCGGGCAACGAATTCCTGCCGGGTATAGGAATGTTTCTGCGTGCCCTTCTGCTCCAGGCAGTAGACCGCAGCCAGGGAACCGATCTCGCCGCATAACTTCCAGTCGAAGCCGCGCGAGTAACCGGCCAGGAACCCGCCCCGGAAGGCATCGCCCACACCGGTGGGATCAATGATCTCACGCTCGGGCACGGTGGGGATGTGGACGGCATCGCCGCCCGCGTACAGGTCTGCGCCATCCTTGCCGCGCGTGATGATCAGGATTTTGACGTGTTCCAGGATCTGATCCAGGCTCCAGTTCGTTTTCTTGGAGATCAGCCCAAACTCGTAATCGTTGCAGAACAGGAATTGGGCGCCCTCCATGTCTCGGGCCAACTCGCTGCCTTCCAGGCGCAGCACTTGCTGGCTGGGGTCGTAAAGGTAGGGGATATCCAACTCGCGGCACTCGGCCGGGAACTTCATCATCGCATCCGGCGCACTGGGCGAGACAACCACCAGGTCGGGACGCTTATCCAATCCCTTGATGGATTGACGCGCCGAGTGGGCCATCGCTCCGGGATAGAACGAAGCGATCTGGGCGGAAGCCTGGTCCGTCGTGGCAAAAAATGATGCCGTGAACTCACCCGGGATGACTTCCATCAGGCTGGTATCCACGCCCTGACCTTCGAGCCAGGTGCGGTAATCCGAAAAATCTTCGCCCACCGTAGCCATGACGCGCGGCCGCTCGCCGAGCAGGGCCATGGTATAGGCGATGTTCGGGGCGATCCCGCCGCGCTGCTTGGACATGGACTCGACCAGGAATGACAGGCTGATCGAGGCCAGCCGCTCGGGCAGGATCTGCTCCCTGAACAGGCCGGGGAAGGTCATCAGGTAATCGTAGGCGACGGAGCCGGTTAGTAGAATATCCATGAGTCTCCTATGCAGTCAAACGTTCACACGTTAGCACGTTGACGAGTCTGCACGTTGATCGATCTCCACATCGAACGTGCCAACGTTCTAACATCCCAACATGCTACGTATATTCACATCGAATGGCGGAACCACGATCCCATTCTCGGTCACGATGGCCGTGATCAACCGGTTGGGCGTCACATCGAAAGCCGGGTTGCGCGCCCTGGCTCCCTTTGGAGCAACCGGCTCGCCGTGGAATTGTAACCCTAAAACCTCGTCCGGGTCACGCTCTTCGATCGGGATCCGGCTGCCATCCGCCACGGACAGATCGACCGTTGAAGTAGGGGCTACACAATATGCCGGTACATTGTTGTCATGGGCAGCCAGGGCCAGCATGTAGGTGCCGATCTTGTTGGCCACATCGCCGTTGGCAGCGATCCGGTCAGCGCCGAAGAAAACCTTCCGGGCCTGCCCGGTGCGCAGGAAATGACCGGCCATGTTGTCGCTGATGATCTCGTACGGGATGCCGTACTGCTCCAGTTCCCAGGCCGTCAGCCGCGAACCCTGCAAACGCGGGCGGGTCTCATCCACCAGCACATGGAGATGCTTGCCCTGCTCGTACGCCGTGCGGATGGCGCCCAGGGCGGTGCCCCAATCCACCACGGCCAGCGCGCCGGTGTTGCAATGGTGGATGATGGTGTCGCCATCATCGATCAACGCAGCACCGAATTCCGCCATGCGCAGGTTGACTGCCACATCTTCATCGGCAATGCGCCGGGCTTCATCCAGGACAGTCTTGCAAAATTCTTCGCTTGAGAGACCCGGTTTCTCCAAGAAACCGGGTTTCTTGATGGCTTTTATCACTCGCCCCACCGCCCAGGCCAGGTTGACGGCTGTCGGGCGGGAAGATTTCAGGGTAACGGCGGCGGATTCCAGGTCAGTAAGGAAACCGGAAAAATCGCGGGCTGTGGATTCCCTGGCTGCCAGCGCTAATCCAAAAGCGGCCGCGGCACCGATCGCCGGCGCACCGCGCACGGTCATATTGCGGATGGCTTCCGCTACTCCAGCGTGGGAATGCAAGGTGACGATTTCCAGCGAACCGGGCAGGCGGCGCTGGTCGATCATCTTGCAGGTGTTGGTATCGGTATCCCAAAAAACGGTTCGCATCCCAGATTCCACTGGCAGGAAAAGGCGCTCTCGCGGGAGAGCGCCAATGAAAGCGGGCGTAGTTTATCACGCGC
>JBFYSM010000158.1:0-7242 GCA_041301605.1 Chloroflexota bacterium
TGGTCACCGGACTTCCCGAATCCATCGAGATTTCATCCATAGAGATACGCGATGCGCTTTCCAGCTCTGTGCAAGTGATTGTCAATACCATCCGGGATGCTTTGGATGAGGTGCCTCCTGAGATTGTCGCAGATTTGATGGATACTGGTATTTGCCTGGCGGGCGGTGGGTCGCTTATCCAGGGCCTGGCCGACCGTCTAAGTGATGAGCTGAACCTGCGCGCTTGGGTGGCGGAGGACCCCTTAACCTGTGTTGTCAGAGGGACTGGGATGATCCTGGATGATTTCAATGGCCGTTCCCATTATTTGGTCGGCCTGGAGCGCGGCAGTACGCGCCATTCGTGATGCGCGGCCGCGCACCAGGGCGCGGTAGATGATTCACCCGTAATTATTATGAAAAAGATATCTCCTCGCACGTTGCAGACGGCCATCATTGTGCTGGTAGCGGTTGGCGTTGTTGTACTTGCACTGGGTGGTTATTTCCAAACGGCCAGTAGTTGGTTCGGCGGTTTGATTGTGGATTCCCAAACCTGGATATCCAATCGCTACCTTGCGATGGTGGATTTCCTAACCTTCCCGCGCGATCTGGCATCTTTGCGGCAACGTAATGCGGAACTGGAAGCAGAAGTGGCGCGGTTGCAAACCCAGATCATCGAATTGGAGCAACAGGTCACGGAAACAGAAATCCTTTCTGCACTGGTGGATTTTGCGCGTGCCAACCCCGAAAATACGTACAAGGCTGCTACTGTCATTGGCCGGGATCCCAGCCCGTTTCTGAACTATGTGATCATCAACATCGGGGCGAATGATGGCATTCTGCCGGGAATGCCCGTGGTGACCCAGCAAGGGCTTGTTGGCCAGGTCGATGCGGTTGTCGGTGAGGCAGCTAGGGTGATCATGATCAATGACCCGGCTTCGGCGGTCAATGTGCGTTTGCAAAAAGCCAACACGGAGGCCATGCTGGTAGGGTCTTTGACAGGCGATCTATCACTCGATATGATCTCGCAAGATGCTATCATCGAACCGGGGGATGTGATCCTGACCTCGGGCCTGGGTGGTGGCTATCCTCCCAATATCCTGGTTGGGCAGGTGGTCAGTGTGCGCAAGCTGGATTACGAGTTATTCCAGCAAGCCTCGGTACAGCCGGTCGTCAACTTCTCACAGGTACAATTCGTACTGGTGATCACCAACTTCAAGCCAGTCGATATCAAGCCGTTGCTCCCCACCCGGTAATTTTCGATGTGATGCGTATGGCCATATTGTTATCGGTTCCCGTTTTGGGGATTACACTCGTGCTTCAGACAGCAATTGCTGGCCGGATCCACCTGCTATCCGGTACGTTCGATCTGATACTTTTGGTGCTGGCCGCCTGGGCGTTGCAGGAACAGGTGAAAGCCGCCTGGGTGTGGGCTGTTCTGGGCGGCTTGATGGTTGGCATCGTATCCGGTTTACCGTGGTATGTGTCCCTGTTTGGGTATTTGGTTGTGGTTGGTGTAGGCCGCTTGCTGACGCGACGCGTCTGGCAGGCTCCCTTGTTAGCCATGTTCTCCATTACGTTTATGGGTTCTCTGATTATGGGTACACTTTCCCTGATGATCCTCCGGTTTTTTGGTGACCCCTTGCCAATGGGCGAGTCGTACAGCCTGGTCATCCTGCCGAGTATATTGTTGAATCTTTTGGCTTCCATCCCTGTTTTCTGGATTGTGCGGGATATGGCGCGCAGGCTGTACCCAGCGGCGGTTGAAGCATGACAACGCCATCGCTCCCGAACCGCTTTGCATCCTGGCGTTACTATGTGTTTTACGGGATCATCGCCCTGGTTTTTGTCATATTCGTTGTGCGCCTGTTCAACCTGCAGGTCATCGAATTTTCTGATTGGCTGGCTCAAGCAGAAACGAACCGGACTCGTGAAATCAGCCTGCCTCCGCAACGGGGCATCATCTATGATCGCAATGGGATCGTCCTGGCGCGCAATATTGCCTCATACACGGTTGCAATCACCCCTGCATCCCTGCCGGATGATCCGGCCGATATCCAGAATATCTACCGCGAGTTATCGGTTCTGACGGAAGTACCGGTCAACCAGGGAACGATCGAGGATGCCAAACTGGTGGCGCCTTGTGTAGAAGGCCCAGGAATTGCGCAACTGGTGGCCTTGGGGGATTCGCTCGCACCCTACGAACCGGTAAAAATCGCTTGCAATGTGAGTGAAGATATCGCCTTCATGGTTCGTGAAAAGGCCGTGGATTGGCCGGGCGTCGATGTGCAGATCGAACCAGTTCGCGATTACCCAACCGGATCCCTGACGGCCACCGTGATCGGTTTCCTGGGCCCGATTCCAGCCATCCTTGAGGATATTTATGAAGATCTTGGATTTGTTGGTAACCGGGACAAGGTTGGATATGCAGGCGTGGAAGCCTCCCTGGATGATTACCTGATAGGCACGCCGGGCAGGCGCGTAGTGGAGTGGGATGCGGCCGGACAGGAGATCCGCGATCTGCAGCCGCCTGTCGACCCTGTACCGGGCGATAATGTGGTCCTGACCATCGATACGCGCCTCCAGCAGGCAGCCGAGGCGGCCTTGCTTAGCGAGTTGAAATACTGGAATGAAGCCTATTGGGGTTATAACCGCATTTCCAGCGCCGTTGTAATTGCGATGAATCCCAAGACAGGTGAGATCCTGGCCATGGTGCAATATCCCACGTTCGAGAATAACCGCATGGCCCGCTTCATCCCTGCATACTATTATGAGCAACTCAGCCAGGATCCCCGCAATCCTTTGCTCAATTTTGCCATCAATACCACCTATGCTCCTGGCTCCACTTTCAAACTCTCCACGGCTACCGGGGCGCTGAACGAAGGAGTTGTGACGCTCGACCAGGTTGTCGAGGCGCCCGGCGCATTGATCCTTACGGAAAAATTCTCCCCAACCGATCCAGGCCGTACCCGGCCTTTCGTGGATTGGACCTGCCTATCCGATGATGTAACCGCTTGTGTGGGCTTCGGGCAGGTAACGTTCTTGCAGTGTATTGCCTATTCAAGCAACGTGTGTTTTTACAAACTAGGCGGCGGGTATGAAGATGAAATCCCGGAAGGGTTGGGTATCTTGCGTCTCAAGGAATACGCCAGGGCGCTTGGCTATGATGAGGCATCTGGTATTGAACTGATCGGCGAGGTATCTGGCCTGATCCCTGACCCAACCTGGAAACGTATCAATAAAGGGGAAAACTGGTCAACCGGTGATACCTATATTGCCAGCGTGGGGCAGGGTTATGTCGTGGCGACGCCGCTCCAGGTGTTGATGTCGGCAGCAACGATTGCCAACGATGGGAAACTGATGCAACCGACGATCGTGCGTGAGATCGTGGATGGGGAAGGCAATATCATCCAGCCTTTTACACCGCGCATGAAGTGGGATGTCACGGTCGACGCGATCATAAAGGATTATGCCTGCGAAGGCGGTTATTGTGATGAGACCGGCTTGATGAAAACCATCCAGCCCTGGGTGATCCAGAGCGTCCAGACCGGCATGCGCATGGCAGCCACTGAGTCACGCGGTACGCTCAATCGGACATATTCCTTTGCCGGTTACCCCATTGCAGTAGCTGGTAAAACCGGAACCGCTGAATATTGTGATGATGTTGCCGCAGAAGCTGACAAATGCCAGTTCGGCAGATGGCCCACACATGCCTGGACGGTGGCCTATGCGCCTTTCGATGACCCTGAGATCGTCATCCTGGCTTTTGCATATAATGCGGGCGAGGGAGGTTCGGTTGCTGCCCCGATTGTCAAACTGGTCATGGATGCCTACTTCGAGATCAAAGCCATCGACATCGCCCAGGAGATCACAAGCCCATAGGTACCGTCAGGCAGGACACCTCCCAATCGGAAGTATAATGTAGCGATATGGAGAATGGACCGCCTCCCGCCATTCACATCAAGGGCATCCGGGATGGGTTGTTGGTCACCCTGCGCGGCAAAGCCTGGCCGGACCTGCAATCTGCCCTGATGAGCCAGATCGAAAGCCAGCCGACGTTCTTCCAGGGTGGCCGCCTGGTGTTGGATGTTGGCGAACATGTGCTCAAGGTGGCTGAGCTTTCGGCCCTGCGCGACTTGCTCTCGGATCGCAGCATCTCCCTGTGGGCTGTCTTGAGCGAATCGCCAACTACGGAGCAGACAGCCCAAAACCTGGGGCTGGCAACCCGCATCTCGAAACCGCGCCCGGAGGAGGTCCGGCAGGTGACGGAGGTGCGTGATGATACCGCCCTTTGGATCCGCCAGACAGTCCGCTCGGGTACGCGCATCGAGTTTCCCAGTCACGTTGTGGTGTTGGGGGATGTCAACCCGGGGGCTGAGATCATCTCGGGTGGCAGTGTGATCGTCTGGGGACGGCTGCGCGGCGTGGTGCATGCCGGCGCAGGAGGCGACCAGAAGGCTGTAGTGTGTGCATTGGAGTTATCCCCAACGCAATTACGGATCGCCGGGGTGATCGCGGTCTCTCCCAAGCGGGAAGGAAAAAGACAGCCGGAATTTGCGTTTCTAAAAGATGGGCAATTGCTCGCAGAGCCCTGGAAGGCATGAAATCGGTAATCGGGACGGTAACATGACAGCAAAAGTTGTGACGGTAACATCCGGGAAAGGCGGTGTGGGCAAAACCACGGCAGTGGCAAACATTGCTGTTGCATTGGCGACCAACAACATGAAGGTGGTCTGCATCGACGGTGATATCGGCCTGCGCAACCTGGATGTGGTGATGGGCCTGGAGAACAGGATCGTGTATGACCTGGTGGATGTGGTGGAGGGGCGCTGCCGCTTACGGCAGGCGATGATCCGCGACAAGCGGTTGCCGGAGCTTTACCTGATCCCGGCCGCGCAGACGCGCGATAAGAGCGCCGTTTCACCGAGTGACATGGTTCGCCTGTGCGACGAACTGCGCCCGGAAGTGGATTGGGTCTTGATCGACTCGCCTGCCGGGATCGAGCGCGGCTTCAAATATGCAATCGCTGCCGCCGATAAAGTCATCGTGCTGACCAACCCGGAGGTTTCTGCAGTGCGGGATGCCGATCGTGTGATCGGGTTGCTGGAGGCCGAGGAGAAAGGCCCGGCGGCGCTGGTAATAAACCGGGTCAACCCCACCATGGTCAAACGCGGCGACATGCTGTCGGTGGATGATGTGCTCGATCTGCTGGCGGTCGAGTTGATCGGGATTGTGCCCGAAGATGAAAATGTGCTCGTGGCTTCCAACAAGGGCACACCGCTATCTTTGGATAGCAGGAGCAGGGCAGGCCAGGCCTTCAAGAATATTGCGCGCCGCCTGATGGGCGAACAAGTGCCGTTCCTGGATATGGAGAGTCCGGGCTTGTTGCAGCGTCTCTTGGGGAGGAAGTGACATGGGATTCTTCTTTGGACGCAAGAAGAGCGCGAATAGCGCCAAGGAACGACTGCAGTTGGTTTTGATCCACGATCGCACGGACCTGACCCCGGCTGAGTTGGAAGCACTGAAGGATGATTTGATCAGCACCATTTCCCGCTATGTGGAGATCGATCCAGGAGCGGTGAGCATCAATGTTGCCCAGGATGGGCGAGTGCAGCGGCTGCTTGCGGATATCCCGTTGCGAAATGCAGGACGCCGGCGGGGGTGATCCATCCCGTATCCAAGTATGGTGCATGGCGCCTTCCATAAGGCGTTCTGGATATGATTCGAGCCAATATCTGGAGACACTTTGATTACTGGCTTCTCGGCGCGGTGATCCTGGCCATCGCCTTTGGCATTGCCATGATCCAGTCTGCTGTCGCGGGGAATGAGGAGCTTGCCGAGTATGCCTCGCGCCAGGCGAATTTTGCGTTCATTGGGCTGGCTGTCATTCTGATTGCAGCCGCCATCGATTACCGTTTCTGGGGTTCGATCAAGATCCCCATGTATATCGTGATGACGATCCTGCTGATCATGATCTTCCTGGGCGGGCGGGAGGAGTTTGGCGCCCAGCGCTGGTTTGCGGTAGCCGGCATTTTTATCCAGCCGACCGAGCTGGCCAAGGCGATCACGATCCTGGTTTTGGCGCATCACTTCGACAAGACCGAGCAGGAGCCGCGCGACCTGCGCTGGATATTGAAGAGTTTCCTGTGGGCGGGCGGGATTGCCTTTTGGATATTCATCCAGCCGAACTTGAGCAATGTGATCGTCATCATTGTGATCTGGGCGGCGATGTTGTGGGTGATGGGGTTACCCGTGAAATATATCCTGATTTTCAGTGCGGTTGGGATCGTGGTATTGCTGGTGGGCCTCTTCGCGCCTTTCTCCCCGCTCCAGGATTACCAGCGCCAGCGCGTCTTTACCTTCCTCTTCCCGGACCCCACCGCAAGTTACGGCGCTACCTACAACGTGATCCAGGCTCTGATCGCCATCGGCTCTGGAGGCTTGTTCGGAAAGGGATACGGCTACGGATCACAGACCCAGTTGCGCTTCCTGAAAGTTCGTCATAATGATTTTATCTTTGCGGCCACAGCCGAAGAGTTTGGATTTGTCGGCGTTGTTCTCATCCTTGTGCTGTTAGCCTTTATTATCTACCGATGTTTGCGAGCCGCCAACCTGGCGGTGGATACCAATGGCCGCTTGGTTGCCTACGGCGTGGCGGTCTGGATCTTCTTCCAGGCAGCCGTCAACATCGCGGTCAACCTGAACCTGATTCCCGTGACCGGCCTCTCGATCCCGTTCATCAGCTATGGCGGCAGCGGACTGGTTTCCCTCATGCTGGGCATTGGCCTGGTGGAAAGCGTTGTCATGCGCCAGAAGAAACTGGAATTCTAGACAGGAGTCTCTCTTGGATATTTCGGATAAGCTCAATGCAAGCCTCAAACCTGCTCGCGTTCGATTTGCCCCTTCTCCCACCGGGCGGATGCACCTCGGATCTGCCCGCACCGCACTCTACGATTACCTGCTGGCGCGCCGCACGGGCGGGACCTTCATTCTGCGCATCGAGGATACCGACCGCAAACGCTATGTGGAGGGTGCCGAACAGGAATTGATCGACGGCCTGCATTGGCTGGGATTGGATTACGATGAAGGTCCGGATGTGGGCGGTCCATGCGGACCATACCGGCAATCCGAGCGGCGCGATATCTACATTAAGTACGCTTGGGAACTGGTGGAGAAGGGGGCAGCCTTTCCCTGTTTTTGCACACCGGATCAGCTGGCAAAAGTACGCCAGGAACAGATGCAGCGCAAGGAAAACCCGCGTTATGA
>JBFYSM010000159.1:0-14308 GCA_041301605.1 Chloroflexota bacterium
GCGAAGAGGCTCATCTGCCCAGCCTGCCAGCTGCCCTGCTGCAGGCGCCGCAGGATGGCCGGGATGGCGCCAAATCCTTCCAATGCCCCGGCGCGGGCCAGGTTCTCGGCCTCGACCGGGCGCGGGTCGACCCGCCCCAGGAAATCTTCCAGGGATGGGAAAGGCTGGCAGCGTACGATGCGCTCGATGGTGCGGCGGGTCAGTTCCCGGACCTGGTCCAGCCCCATGAACAGAACCTTTTGCCCATCCACTTCCCAGACGGCGAAATGGGGGGCGGCATGGTTGACATGTGGGGGGCGGATGACCAACCCCATCCGCCGGGCTTCCCCCAGGTAGACGCGCTGGCTGTAATAGCCGCCCCAATTGGCCAGCACTGCGGCCATGAATTCGGCGGGAAAGTGGGTTTTACACCAGGCTGAACGCCAGCCCACCTTGGCATACGAAGCAGCATGTGCCTTGGGGAAACCATACCCGGCGAAGGCGGCCATCATCTCCCACACCCTTTCCCCTATTTCTACCGGCACGCCGCTGCGGGCCTGGGCTTCCGAGATGAACTTGTGCCGTAGTTCCTGCATGCGCTTGCCGGGATCGAAGTGGCTCATCGCCCGCCGCAGGAGGTCCGCCTCGGCCAGGCTGAAGCCAGCCAGCTCGTGGGCGATGCGCAGCACCTGTTCCTGGTACAGGATGACCCCAAAGGTCTCATCCAACAGCGGAGCCAGGGCGGGGTGCAGGTGTTGGACAGTCTCTTCGCCCTTGAAACGCCGCACGAAGGCATCCTTCAAGCCACCGGTCAGCGGACCCGGGCGATACAATGCCAGGGCAGCCATGATATCATCCTCGTTCCTGGCGTGGATCTCGCGCAGGGTGGTGCGCATGCCAGGGCTTTCGATCTGGAAGCAGCCGATCGTCTGGCCGTTCTCGACCGTATCGGCGGTCCGGGCGTCATCGGATGGGGTGGCATCCAGGACGGCGAGTGGCGTGATGTATACATCCTGCTGGCTCTCCTGGATGAATTCGGCCACATCCCCGAGGACGGTCAGGCCGCGGATGCCGAGCAGGTCGATCTTGACCAGGCCAAACGCCTCGACCGATTCCAGATCCAGTTGCGTGATGATGACCCCTTTGGTTCCCGAGCGCATGACCGGCACCAGGTCGGTCACTGGGCCGGGGGCCACGACCAGGCCGCCAGGATGAACCGAGAGATGGCGGGGGAGCTTGAGAATAGCCTCGGCATCAGCGAAGATTTGCTGGTGTTTTTCGGATGGATAGGCCTGGCGCAATTCTGCAAAGGGCGAGGGAGGTTCCGCTCCTTCTTCCCCCTCCTGCCGCCTGGCCCAGAAGGCATGGGGGAGTTTTTCCACCATTTCGCGGACTTGACCCGGCAGCAGGCCATGGGCTTTGGCTGCATCCCCCAGCGCCGAGCGCGGCCGGAAGCGATTGATGGTCCCCACCATCGCGACGTGGTCGCTTCCATAGGTATCGAATACATGCTGGATGACGCGATCCCGCCTGCGCGAGCACAGGTCGGTATCGATATCGGGCGGGGTTGCCCGGGCCGGATTGAGGAAACGCTCGAAATACAGGTCGAGGCGCAGCGGATCCGGGCTGGTGATGCCCAGGCTGTGGGCGACCAGGGAGGAGGCCGCCGAGCCGCGCGAGGAATAAGGCACGCCGGTTTCGCGGGCGAAGTCGAGCACATCCTCGACGATCAGGAAGATGGGTTCGTAGCCCATGCGGGCGATCACTTCCAGTTCGTGATCCAGGCGCGATTGGATTACCGGGGTGATCTTCCCATAGATTTTCCGTGCACCGGCTTCCGCCTTCTGCCGCAGGTACTGCGTTTGCGTCAAACCGCCCGGCAGGGGCACCTTGGGCATGTTCGCCATGCCCAGGGGCAGGTCGAACCGGCAGCGTTCGGCGATCTCCTGCGTCTTTTCCATCGCAGAGCGAAATCCCGAAAAGCATTCGAGCATCTCGGCCTGGCTGGTGAAGGTTGCGCCAGGAGGAGCAACTTCATGCGCCGCAAGCCGGTCTATGGGTCGGTTGAGACGAATGGCGGCCAGGGTGCGCTGCAGGTTGGCCTGGGAGGGATACAGGTAATAGACCGGATGGGTCACCACCATTGGGATGCCCATCATGTCAGCCAGGCCGGAAAGCGGCAAACCAGCGGATGGGTCTTGGATGGTCAGGTAGAGGCGGTCTGCGAAGATATCTTTGATTTGTCCCAGCCGCTCTCTGGAGCCATCCCCCTGGAGATCGCTGAGGGCGATCAGATCAGGGGAACAGGGTTCCAGGAATTCCAGGGAACAAGTTGCTTCGGGAGCATCCCTGAGCGCCAGGGCGCTGCTCAGGCGGCAGAGGTTCGACCAGCCTTGCCTGCTGGTGGCCAGGAGCGCCAGCCGGCCGGTTTCCAGGTCGATCTCCATTCCCAGGACCGGCTGGATGCCGTTCTCCTGGCAGGCATGCACGAATTCCACCGAGCCGGTCAGCAGGCGGTGATCGGTCAGGCCGAGGGCTGGCATGCCATGGGTTTGGGCGGCCTGCACCAGTTCAGAAGGACTCAGCAAGCCTTCCTGCAGGGAATATGCCGAGTGGGTGGTGAGGTGGAGGAACATCTCCTCAATTCTACCCGCGAATGAAATCTCTCCCGATCCTCGAATTAATGATCGTGGGCGACTAACATCTACAAACCCCGTTTATTGATTGATATCGTTCTTTTGACTGGCGCATCTGTCGAACAACTGACAGCGTCGCTCAATTTCACTACGCTGCTTTTTCCAATGCCTGCTCCGGGCATCGTCATTCAGAACGGCAATAAAACGATCGATCTCAAGAAGATCCTGGCGTGCCTCCTGACAGCGGTGTAATTGGGCCAGGGTGATTGCCCGATAGGCAAGCACATCGATCCGCCCGTGTAAATCGATATCTTTTGCCTCTGATATGCTTGCCCGGGCGAGATGAAAAGGTTCCAGAATCCAATCGGCTAAGGGTTGAATGCCAACGGCCAACCAACCAAGCGTCTTATAGCGAAACCTTCCGAGGTATAAATTCCGCATGGATGTGTGCAACGCGACCGATTCTTTGTCCATCGTCTCTTGCTGCAGGTAATCAATGTCACATTGGTATTTTCTGAACAACTTGGGAAGCATGAATAACAACCAGGGGCGCAGCTTCAACGCAACAATAGTCATTGAAAGCAAGCCGAAATCAATGTTGACCAGCAGCCAGGGATCGGGTTTCGCACCCAGTGCTTCACGCGCCCTGGATAGATACATCCTGGACTTATCGGTGTTTTTGCCGGTTCTTTGCTGTTGAAGGAGGGCCATCTCTTGCAGTATCAATGCCCGTTCTTCAGGAGCGCCGGACAACTCCAGAGCTGCATCCAGGATTTTTACAGCAGTATCGTATTGCCCTGCCCGCCGCAAGGCAATCCCTACCATTCTGGTTACTCCTGAGCGTGAGCAGTGGGCAACGGTGTCCGAAAAATCAAAGCGTGCAACAGGCTTATCTGGATTGGGGGCGGAACAATGACCAACCCAGTCAAGCATCTCTCCAAAGGCGCGATCTGCATCGGTAAGGATGGGTTTGTTGCTGGCATAGGGTCGAATGGATTGAGGCGTGCCTTGAATTGCTTTTTCAAGCGAGAGTGAGCCTGCCGGGACTCCTTCGTGGTGCATCCAGAATACCGGCAAGGAAGGATCTCTTGTACTCCAAGCTTGGTTCAGGAATGGTGGGATGTCGGGATCAACCCCACGCCAGCCGACGAAACACAAGGGTCGGGTTCGTACGATTTCCGCCAGGAGTTCTGCCCGGTGGCCTGCCAGTTGTGTGCCAACATGTTCCAGCGCTCCTAAACAGCTTTCCGGATCATCCAGCGAACCGTGAATCTTGAACAGGCAGCTACCCCGGGCAAGATCTTTTTGCCATCCAGCAAAGGAATTTGCGCCTTCCTCACGAAACCTGCTTTGGATCGGCTGCCCAATTTTCCCCCATTCCCGTTCGATCAACCGATCGTAGTTGGTTGTCACCACGATCCCGCCATTGGAAAGCCAGTACGCCAGGAAAGTATGAACCCGGTTCGGAATGCAATCCTTTTCCAGGGTCGCGAAAGACTCGTATAACAATGCTGTTGCCTGTCGGCAAATTTGCCATAAGTCGTTCAGTGTGATCTCGAAGCCGATATGCCTGCTGGCGTGTTGTAAGATCGAATCCAGCTCGCCAAGATCACCTTCGAAAGCCTTCGAATGTCTGAGCGCATCGGCGAGAATGTGATAAAGCAGTGTAGGTGTGCTGGGCATACCCGTGTTTCCGGCTATGGAAGAGCCAGCACCTATAAAAAATACTAGCGAAGGCTCCTTGGCGGTTATGATAAAGGAGTGCAACGTTTCAACGCTTATCGATACAAGATCTGCATCATTCTTGGATATGTGAGGATCAATAATGCTTTCATTCATTGCTGCATAATATAGCCGGAATCGTTGAATTTGTGTTATTCAGCTAGCGATTTCTGAATTAGATTCCGGAGGAATCTCATGGAGAGTAAAATCCGGTTCATCCCCACGTGTGTGGGGAACATTCAGTATGGAATTGAAGATTTGAGATTGAAGATTGGTGATTATAGGGTGGGGATTGGCCCCCTCCGGCTCGCCCCGATTGCTTACGAAATTGATGGGAGAGATGCGATGATGGGAGGGTATAATGCAAAAACCCCTTGCGTCCACCTTCCTTTGCTAGATGCAAAATTGATACAGCGGTATAGGCAACCGCTGCGGAGGCGAGGGGTGATTTGTTTGAGTGCCAGGTGTCAAGTGCCAGGTATCAGGGGCAGGGGAGTTGGAAGATGAGCTGGCCTTTGAGGTCGTAGAGGTAGGCGGTGTCTACATCGTTGTTCCAGATGGATTTTGGTTCGTTGAAGTAGAGATCGGAGGCGGTATCTGTGCCTTCTTTGGTCCAGAGGGTGAGGGTATCCTGGCCCTGGATAGCGATATCTTCGAACGTGAAGCAGTGGACGCTTTTGTAGTCGCAGAGGTTCCAATCTTTGAGGCTGATCTTATGTTCGCTGAGGTTATGGATCTTGACGTATTCGCCTACCAGGTCATCGCCTTCGGGATCGCAGACGAGTTCGGAGATGACGAGGTTTACGCAGGTTTTGGATGGGACGGCGGCGACGTAGGGCCCAAGGCCAATGGTGGCGAAGAGGCTGATGACGAGGAAGAGCCAGCCGAAGATTTTGGCGATTTTGCGAAAGGGGGTGGAGGGGGCAGGGGGTGACGCAGGTGGTTGGTTGCGATGAAAAATGCGGTTGTAGAGGTTGAGGATGTCGGCTTTCATGAAGCCGATGAGGCCAGCGAAGAGGATGCTGCCGAGGGCGGCGAGGATGCCGAGGATGAGGCGGGTGTTATCGCAGATGGGGGATAGCATGGCGTTTCTTCCTGTGGTGGATGACGGGTTGGCTAAATAAAGTATAGGACAAATGAGGGTGAAATACAATAACGAGTTTCAGGTTCCAGGTGTCAAGTGTCAAGTGTCAAGTGTCAAGTGTCAAGTTTCAAGTTTCAGGTGTCAAGGGATGGGAGAGGGGGAATCCACGAAGATACACGAAGAGGCACGAAGGGAAAAATCGTGAAAACAAAAGGCAAAAAACGTAATGCGGAAAAAGGATAACGTAAAACGTAATGCGTGAGGGTGATTGTATTGGGTTTTGGAAGGTTGTATAATGATGGTGACGGTTGAGGGGATGCGGTTGGGTTGTGTTCGGTTCATACAACGGGGCTAACTTCGGGAGGGCATGATGAATACAAAACGAGTTGTTTCCATTCTAGTTACCATCGTGGTGGTTTGGAGCCTGATGTTCAGCGTGGCTACGCTGCCGCAACCGGTGAGGGCGGCGGGGACATGTGGTATTACGGCGGGGCAGGTGGTGATCAACGAGGTGCTGCCGGCGCCTTCGAGCGGGGCGGAATGGGTGGAGCTGTATAACACGACGGGAAGCACGCTCGATATTGGCAACTGTTACCTGGACGATATTGGGGGAGGGGGAAGCGCGGCGGTGCAGATACCAGCGGGGACAACGATCGCGGGCCACGGGTTCTGGACGCGGGATTTCACCAGTTTCTACAACAATGGGGGGGATGATGTGCGATTGCTGAAGGAGGATGCCAGCACAGTGTTGGACAGCTATACCTATGGCTCGACGGGCTATGACGTTTCCTGGTACCGGAGCACGGATGGGGGGAGTTGGGCCGGCACGCCAACGTCATCTCCAACCAAAGGAACATCGAACGGTGGGGGAACGTGCGGGACAGGTTCGTGGACGAGCGGCAACCTGGAGATCCACCACATCAACATCGGGCAGGGGGATTCGGCGCTGATCGTGGGGCCAACGGGGAAGTCGCTGCTGTTCGATGCGGGGGAGGAGAACTGGAACAGCAGTGCGAAGGCGCAGGTGATCGGGCCATACATCGAGGGGGTGCTGGGTTGCAAACAACTGGATTATGTGGTGATCTCGCACTTCCACCTGGATCACATCGGGTACGTGGAGTATGGGGGGTTGTGGAACCTGGTGGAGACGCAGAATTTCACAGTGGGGATGACGCTGCTGCGGGATTACAACTCTTACCTGGGGAACACAAGCACCACTTTCAGCAACTGGAAAACGTATATCGAGGGAAGCGGGGCGGCGAAACTGAACCCGGTGACGGCAGTCGAAGGGACAAGCCAGGTGGACCTGGGCGGGGGGGTGACGTTCGATATCAAGACGGTGGATGGGAACGGGGCGGTCTTTGCGGGTGATTTCAGCGCGGACACGGACCCACCATCGGAGAACGATTACAGCATTGGGGTACTGATCAGTTTTGGGGCGTTCGATGAGTGGATCGGGGGCGACCTGGACGGGGAATACAGCGTGGGCGGGTACGGGTATTCGTACCACGATATCGAGCTGAGCGCGGCACCAGAGGTAGGGGATGTGGATGTCTACAAGGTGAACCACCACGGGAGCGACCATTCGAACAGCACGACTTTTGTGAACCAGCTCGACCCGGAGATCTCGATCGTGACGGTGGGAGATGGGAACACGTATGGCCACCCGAGGCAATCGGTGATGGATCTGCTACTGGGAACTTCGGTCGTTTATATGACGGAACGGGGGGAGCCGACAACGAACATCGGGAGCGCGATCGTGGCGGGGAATATCGTGATCAAGACTTCGAATGGCACGAACTATACGGTGAACGGGACGGCTTACACGGCGACGGAGCCGACGCGAACGGACGCGGACGGGGATGGGTATTTTGCGGAGGTGGACCCGGCGGATGGAGATGGGGGAGTAAAGCCAGCGCCGAACGGGGGGTGCGATCCGACTTACCAGGTATGCGGCACGGCGGCCTGCCTGGTGACGGCGGGGCAGGTGGTGGTCAACGAGGTGCTGCCGGCGCCTTCGAGCGGGGCGGAGTGGGTGGAGCTATATAACACGACGGGGAGCGTGGTGGATATTGGCAACTGCTACCTGGACGATATTGGTGGTGGGGGAAGCGCGGCGGTGCTGATCCCGGCGGGAACGATGATCGGGGCGCACGGGTTCTGGACGCGGGATTTCAGCAGCTTTTTCAACAACGGGGGGGATGATGTGCGGTTCCTGAAGGGGGATGGGGGCACGGTGCTGGACAGTTACACGTATGGTTCGACCGGATATGATGTTTCGTGGTATCGCAACCCGGATGGCGGTGCATGGGCAGGGGCGACGACAACTACACCCACCAAGGGCAGCACAAATGCGCCGATCACTGAACCCGTGCCCGTTTCCCCGAATGGGACGCTTGATGGCGTGTCCAAGCCGACATTTGTGTGGAACGTTTTTCCTGGGGCGACCTCGTACAGGCTGGCGGTGTATTCTTATACTGCGGCGGATTACCTGATCCTGGATACGGTATCGCTCTCGTATTGCGATGGCACGCAGTGCTCGTATCCATCACCAATCAACCTGACAAACGGGGATTACAAGTTCAAGGTGCTGGCGTACATATCAGGAGGAACAACCCCGTATAGTGACTGGATGAATTTCACGATCATCAACGTGACCATATTGCCGCTCACACCGCTTTCACCCAACGGAACGATCAATGGGGTGTCCAAGCCGAACTTCGAGTGGAGCACGTATCCAGGTGCTACATCCTACAAGCTGGCTTTGTATTCTTCTGCTGCGGCTGCATACCTGATCCTGGATGTGGTGCCGCTCTCATACTGTAATGCCAGCCAATGCTCGTACCCATCGCCGGTGAGTCTATCGAACGGGGATTTCAAGTTCAAGGTGCTGGCTTTCACACCCGGAGGGGCAACACCCTACAGCGACTGGCTGGCTTTCACGGTGACAGGTGTGGTGGTACCGCCGCCGGCAGCGCCGCCGGTACCGATCAGCCCGAGCGGGACGGTGACCGTCCGCCGCCCGACCCTGACATGGGGGGCGGTGGAGTATGCCACCTTCTACCGGCTGGCGTTGTACTCGAATGCGGCTGGTGCGTACTTGTTCGTGGAGAATGTGTATCCGAGTTGTGTGGCGGGGGTGTGCTCGTACCCATTGACGAATGACCTGGCGAACGGCACGTACAAGTTCAAGTTGTTGGCGCGGAACAGTTCGGGGTACACGGCCTATGGCAGTTTCATGACCTTCACGGTGTCGAGCAACCTGCCGATGGCGCCGACGTTGATCGCTCCTACGGGCACGGTGAGTACAAACAAGCCGCAATTCAAGTGGAGTGTGGTGAGTGGGGCAACGAAGTACCGGTTGGCGGTGTATTCGAATGATACGAAGAGCTACACGATTCTGATGTATGTGATGCCAAGCGCGTGCAGTGGGGGTGTGTGCACGTACACGCCGACAACGGCGCTGGCGAGCGGGAGCTACAAGTTCAAGATGCTTGCTTACAATAGCTATGGAGCCAGCAACTACAGTGATTGGATGAGTTTCACAGTGCCGTGAGGAGTAGGACTGGCTTGATAGTAAGCAGGAGATATCACTCCATAGAGTAGGCATTTAGCCTGATATTGTGGTTGCCACATTTTAATCCGCGCCTTCTGGGAAAAGGCAACTATATGAAATAGCTTACATAAAGGCAGATTTGGTTTCCCATTTCACGGTAGCTTGTTGGTTAGTACAGATCAGCAATATCGTACTTACCGAGCTGGAGAGGGTACTGCCCATATTCGCGCACCAGATTGACCACATATTCGTAATTCGCCGCTGAAATATTGCTGGGAACGGAATGATCGGATTGGAAGATCAGGCCGCCGCCCTTGGCCGCGTTGAGTTTGCGCAGAACAATTGATATAAGCTCTTCTTGACTGCAATTGGCCCATTCCATCACATCCATGTTGCCACAGAAGGCAATGCGGTGTCCGTACTGGCGTCGCAGTTCAACAATATCCAAACCTGCCTTGGCCTCCAAGGGATTATAAGCGTCGATGCCGATCTCGATGAAATCTTCAAAGATGCGGCGCACGTTCCCACAGCCGTGATAGATGACCGGCAACCCGGCATTGTGGCAGACCTTAACCATCGCTGCCAGGCCGGGTTTATACCACTTGCGCCAGTACGCGGGACTGAAAAACAAATCCCTGCGATAGGCAACATCTCCCCAGATGACCATGCCATCGGTCAGGCCGTTGGCAGCCTTGATCTGGGCCTTGAGCATTTCGAGCGCCCATTCATTAGTTCGTTTGATGAACTGTCCGAAGCGTTCCGGGTAAATTCCAATCCAGAGCAACAGGTTCTTCGGGCCGACGATACGGGTCATATATTCGTTGGCCTCGCACTGGCTGCCATAGACAGGGATGTCCGGGCGTCTTTCCTTGACGGTTTCGATCCAGGGGGGCAGGTTGCGGTCATACCCATCCCCCACGCCGCCGATCTGGTTATCCCCGCCGCTCAAGAAACGGCGCGGATCTCCGGGATCATCAAACTCAAAAGCCTCGGCCTTCTCGATGGTATCCGTCTCAAAGCTCATGAACTCGGGCATGGGCAGGGCAAATTTCTTGCGCAGCACGGCTTCGAAACCGGTTCGAACGACAACCTCCTCATCGTTCTCGGACAGCACTTCAAAATCCTTGATATGGGGATCCATGTTGTGCGTGGTCACGAACAAGTCGAGATCGTAGTGTTGATAGATATCGGTTTCAGCCGGGAGTCCTTTCTCGTTCCGCCAGCGCTCAAGGAAACTTCCCCAGAAGAAATCGCTCACTGGCACCCGGTCGGGTTCCTCGTGTCGCAAGGCTTTGTTCAGGCGTTCCAATTTCTTTCGGCAGTTTTCGGTCCTGTCCATTATCTTCTCCTATTTTGTCGATGTAATCGGCATTGGTTGAGGAGAAAGTTTCAATGCCAAGGCGGGGGATGAAGGAGGCGGAGCCGGGAAGGAAACGATGACGCCAGCCTCTGCCTGCTGCCAGGCCAGTGGAGATTCAAGCCCCAGCAGGGCGATTTTCGTGCCCGGTGCGAGATGCAGGTTCAGGAGCGTTACCTGTGAACCGCCTGGTGTTTCCAGCAGGATTGCATAGAGGGCGTCCGCTTTCTGCGTAAAACGAATTCCAATCCCCTGGCGCGTTTTCCCTTCGGCGCTGTGCCAGGGCCGGGTGCCAAAGATGGCCTCGCTGTTGATCGCCAGCCAAGCGCCCAGGCCTTCCAAGCGTTCCAGCTGCAGATCCGGGATTGTTCCGTCTGCCATCGGCCCGACGTTCAGCAGCAAATTGCCGTTCTTGCTGACGATGTCCACAAGCATCCGCACCAGTTCTTCGACGGATAGCATGTGAGCGGAAGTTTCGTTGCGGTTGAAGCCAAACGAATAACCAAGACCACGGCATGTCTCCCACTTCCTGGCCATCTGAGCCCGGTGATGGGTATATTCAGGTGTATTAAAGTCAGAGTGAACACTTGGCGTGGATGTCTTGCCTTCCAGGAAAGCCTGCTGGAGGGAACGGCTCACCAGCCAGCGCGCGCCTGGAATCCGCAGGAATTTTTTCAGAGGCTCCGGATCCACCTGGTAGAAGCGATCGTTGATGACCCCATCCGGCACAAGATTGTAATAACGGGCAAACAATGCTGAGACATCAGCCTTGAAGGGATAGCCCACATCTCCCCACATCACGGACGGCTGGTAGCGGTCCATCAGCTCGTGCCAGTGGGCGGTGACGTAGGCGATGTATTCGGGGCTTTGTGGAATGCTCAGGGCCAGGTCGGCCGCAGCGGTGATGGGAACGGTGTTAAAGGTCCAGTCGAAGCCGCCGCAATAATAAAATCCCATGCGCATGCCGCGGGAACGCACGGCATCCGTCAACTCGCCGACGATGTCACGCCGGGCGATGTAATCCTTTTTGAAGGGATTGGGGTGCGCCGACGGCCAGAGCAGGAAGCTTTCGCAGTGCTTGCTGGTCAACACCACATATCGTGCCCCGATCCGAGCAAAGAGTGCTGCCCAGGCATCAGGATCCCAGCGTGTGTTAGCTTCGTTGAAGCGTGGTACAAAATCATCGTAAGAGAAGTCGGGCCCAAAGGATTTGCGGTGGTATTCTTGGGTGGGACTGCCTTCGATCCGCAGCGTGTTGAGATACCACTCGGCGTATGGATTGGCACGGAAGTGCCCAGCCCAGCCCAGTTTTTTGACCGTCTGCGTGATATCCCCCCCACTGACAACAGCCCATCCTGGCACAGAGAAGAGTCCGTAATGGACGAATATACCTAACTTGGCATCCTGGTACCAATCCGGGAGTGGGTGCGCTGATATGGATTCAAGTGTCGGTTGATAGTTTTCCATTTTCGCTCCTTCAGTGTGACTTGAATTCAGCGGACTGGTGATGGTATTGATTATCCCGGGTGATAGGAAACAACACTTTTCTGTTAAGTCTGCATAGCGATAGTATACTCTGAACTGGTTAGGAAATGCCGGGATCAAAAGCGCTTGCTCATAGCTTTGCTCAAAATCAAACATCCATCTCATCCCCCGCGATGGTTTTTATCCATAGAAATGCTTACCGCGATCAGGCAAACTGGTGTGTAATAGCGTAGCATCCCCGTTGTGGACAAGTTGCCTCGCACCCATATTTTGGCCTGTTACTATAGCCTAAATGCTTATGTAAATGTCAGTTTATGGAAGCTATTTCAATTACATCGTAATTAAACATGCGAAACCATAGGCAATTACAAAACCGACAATGTTCTTAATTGCCAAATTCCTACGATGATACGGGAGTTTTTGTAGCGGGGACAGGACTCGAACCCCCGACCTCCAGGTTATGAGCTACAAATTTCGGTCACACACTACAAACCGACGGGTTGCTGATTTTGCCTGACCCGGCGGTTTGAGATAAATTCGGGCCCGGCGGTCTAAAGTTGGATAATCAGCGACCGGATTTTAGCACGTATCCTTAAAAGCGCAAATCGAGGTCAGGTCGGTGCAATACTTTAGGCCAGCAGAAGCTTTTCCCCGAGGGCATTCAAATCTGCCAGGTAATCCTCCATCTGAGGAGAACGAATCCAGCGTACTGCTTCCCAATCGGATTTGGTCGCTGAACAGAGCAGCCTCGCCAGATCGGCAGGAAACACTCCGGCGGCCTTTCCTTGCGCGCCAGAGATAGCGTCTACCAACGATAAACCCTTCAATCGGCAGAACCCCCAAATATCTGCCAGGTCTTTAGGCTCCTGGCGATCGAGCAATGCGGTGATCTTGTTCGCCAAAATGTTCTCAGCGCTGTCCAACCGCCCCAGAACAGGATGATCCTGGATTGTTCCCACCCGGCTGGGTACGTCATTGATCATTTCAATCTTCAACACTATATCTTCATGGGTAAGTGTAAGCCGGAAGAATCGTTCTTCGCGCAGCCCCACGATCAATTCCCCCATCTTCGCGGATGAGATCACATGAACCACTCGTTCCGCCCATAAAACGAAGTTCTTGTCATCATCCGCGAACAGGTCAATGTCATCAGAGAAACGGTGGTTGAGATAGCCGCGCGATGCAGCCGTACCACCAGACAGGTAGAGGCCGGTTCCCAGTTGATGGATCAAAGCCAATGCCCGATCTTGCAAGGGGTATAGACGGTTGCAGAAGTAGGCAGTGCTAATCATGACACAGTTCCGGGTGGTTCTTGGGCAACCACTGCACCAGGAAATCCAACCCGCGCTTGCGGCTGACGGAACGGATGCCTGTTCTCCAGCGTGGCCAGTTTTTTATCAATCGGGCAAAGCCAATCTGCTGCACGATCTCCTGATACGATGCGTATTCAATCAATCTGCGGGCGGCCCAATCTTGATCGAATTTCCCCACGACGATCTTCCCATCCAAAATATCTTTGAATTGGGTTTCTTCCAGATCGTAATCCCAAACATAAGGAGGTTTCATCTCAATACAATCTCTTCAATCGGATTATACCAACCTTTCCTTACCGGTCATGAAGGAGGAAATATTTTTCCGATGCTTTCACCGCACGCATTACCTACTCGCCCTTTGTTGCAATCCGTGAATGCTTACAGTGATCAATCTCGTAGGATTTCACTCCGCCGATAACCGATAGCGCCGGGATTTCCGCGCCGGATCGCCAATTACCAGCCAGCCGGCCTCCACCCACGGCGGTCGATTCGGCGTAGCAACTCCTCAGCCTGCGGATTTGCTTCCACTGCCCGGGTGCGCACCTCGCTGGCAACCGAGGCGAACACGGCCACCATGCCTTTCAGGAAGTAGGCCAGCCAGGTAGTGATATCTGCGGCCGCCCGACCTTCGTAATAATTAGCGACAAATTCTCAATTTGCTGCTCTACTCCTGCCTCCTTCACTCGCCTTCCTAAACCCGTGCTAGAATCTCAAGCGAAAATGCAAAACAATCCTGCTCCTGCTGAAGTAAGCCAACCTCATATCGTCTCTGTCCGCAGCCTGGTGGAATTGGTACTGCAGGCGGGTGATTTAACATCTGGCGGGTTTCAGAAACGCGATCGCAACCAACTCGGTATACAAGGCCATAAACAAGTACAGCGCGCTCGGCCCGAAGATTACGAATCCGAAATAGTGATCACCTACCGCGTAGAAGACGTGGAATTCCCCATAGAAGTGCAAGGTCGGATCGATGGCCTTTATGCCAGCAGAGATCCAGTGATCATCGAAGAAATCAAAACAACTACACTAAGCCTGGAGTTGATCGACGAACAGCAAAATCGAATGCATTGGGCACAGGCGCAGTGCTATGCCTTTATGTATGCCCAGCAGCATGAGCTAAACGGGATAACCATTCACTTGACCTATTACCACCTGGATAGTAAAAGTGAAAAAACA
>JBFYSM010000172.1:0-3130 GCA_041301605.1 Chloroflexota bacterium
TGTTTTTGGTCATGTTCTTTTCCACTTGTCGATCAGAAAGGCGAGTTATGCCTTTACTATACAACGGTATGCTTGTTAGGTCAATAAATCTGGGATTGCGGGGTATCCCAAAAGGGTAAGGTGAAATTATCTCGCCCTACTGTAGGCGAACAAAATTTTCTTCTCCGCTATATCTGGTGGATTATGTGCGCCAGAATTACTGTTTAAGCAACTCCACTGCTGCCTTAATTAACGTGTGTTATGGATAAGCCTTTATGTGTCGTTGCGAGGAGCCCGGAGGGCGACGAAGCAATCCCCAGGCCGGCTTGGAGATTGCTTCGGGTCGGAAAAGCACCGCCCCTCGCAACGACACGATTGTTTTTTCGGTATCCATAACTGGCGTTAATTACCCAAGCACCCGGATAATAGCGCCACCACGTTGTTCCCCAACTCATCGACCTGGTAGCCTCCCTCCTGGATCAGCATTGTTGGCAAGCGCAGGCGCGCAATGGCCTGCCCGATCCGGTGGATGCCCTGGCGGGTGATGGCAAAATCGCCGAGGGGATCACCTGCGTAGATATCCATCCCGGTCGACACGACCAGGTAAGCGGGATCGTATTTCGCGACCAGGTCGAGCGCTTCTTCGAGGATGCACAGGTAGGCCGCATCGTCCGTTCCGGCGGGGAGGGGGTAATTCTTGTGGTAGCCGGCCCCGGGTCCCGCGCCGGTTTCATGCGCGTAGCCAGCAAAGCGCGGGTACTTGCGGGCCGGGTCGGCATGCAGGGATGTGACGTACACATCCGCCCGTTCGTAGAAGATGGCCTGGGTGCCGTTCCCGGCGTGATAGTCGATATCCAGGATGGCGATCTTTCCGTATTGCGACAGCCATTGGGCGGCGATGGCGGCATTGTTCAGGAAGCAGTATCCCCCGCAGACCTCGCGCCCGGCATGGTGGCCGGGAGGCCGGCAGAGCGCATAAACGGATGGCTCGCCGTTCTGGATCGCCTGTGCGGCAGAGAGGGCAACCTGGGCCGAGGCACAGGCCGCGGTGAAGGTCCCCGGCGCGATCGGGACGGTCATGTCGGTCATGAAGAAGCCATCCGGTTCGGTGATATCCCCTTTGAGGGCTGTTTCCCGGTCCACGCTGTGTTTGTAAGGGATGAAGGCCATGCCTTCCACCGGCGAGACGGATCTCCAGTCCTCGTAAGCCGTCCGGAGATAGTTCAGGTGGGCTGCGCTATGGACAGCCAGGATGGGTTCCAGGCCGAAATCCCGGGGTTCGGAGATTTCAGCCCAGCCAGTCTTGCCGAGTGCAGCCAGGATGCTCTCCACCCGGCGCGGAGCCTCATCGTAAGCCACGTGTTCCTGCGAGGTGAAGATCTCGAACGGCGGGTTGTGACACTCGTGCGCTTTGGAAGTATAGATTTTCATTTCAAACAACCTGAAGCATTTCATCGAAGGACATTTGCACTTCTTCTTCGACCATCGGTTTCATTTCTTCCCACATCGCCATAAATGCTCTTTTTCGCCTCTCCAATTCATCCACTGTAAAAGAATGGAGGATCATGGTGTCTTTGATCCGTTCCTGGAAATCATGCGGCAATCGTTCCAACTGCTCTGCACAGTAATATCGCCATTTCGTGTCTGCCACTAACTCGTTATTAAGACCAAATAACATATCGAAGAAATAGTTGATTCCTGGATCGAACATATGGTGTGCGCTGACGATATTGCCTCGCTCTACCCATAATTGGGTCAAACGGTTGACGTACCACTCTGAAAGGATCAACCCTGACATGACCAGCCATCTCTTTTCATCGGGGTTCAACGGGACCTTTTCTTTCAGCAATTGGGATATCTTCCCTTGCGGATCGAAATGGATCTGCCCTTGGGAATATGTCCAACGTTTTGCCATATCCCATGAACTTGTGAGCTCGCTTTCATAGTCAGACAACCAAACCTGGACTTCGATGCCCTCAATCTTGTAAAACTTATCTTTCAATGGGATTTCTGCTGCCTGTTTTTTGAACAATGCAATGTCAATGTCTGCCGAACGATCGAAATATCCTCGAGTAATTGCCCCCAAGAAGACAATCCCGACAATATCATCGGTCATATATTCTTGTACAAACTCTCTTGCAATCCTGGATGCTTTCTCCAAGAGAGCAGGGTCTGAAGACTGGATCAAGAATTTTGTGCTCATTTATCCTCTCAGGTGGCGCACGCCGCCCATCCGCTGGAACCGATGTCGGGCCATACCGTGTTCATGTCGAAATTGGCCGCATCAAAAGAATCCGCGCAGGAACGCCGCCGCCCGGAATGAGACCTGACCCGCCTTCGTTTTCGCTCGCGAAGATGAAGATCATATCGCTTTTGGCGATCTGCCTGCCACCATACATTGCCTTCTGCGCGTCGAACGCGAACATCTCCACCCATGGATCGCCAACCTCAGTTTTGATCGCGAATATCATACTCCTCATCATTCCACCATAAATTTATGGTCACCCATAGGCCAGATCCAACGGCTTGGCTCAGCGGGCAGCGGCAGGCAGTCTGAACTCTCTGCTATTATCGCGCAACCTGGCAAAAAGGGGGGGCGTACCATCAGCGGTGGAGCCGCTGTCCGCTGGAGCCGGTGTTGGGCCGCTCAATGGCTTGAGAACAGCATTGAGATTAATCATGAACCTTCGTTTTTTGGAGGATGGGCATCTCCATCTGATGATTGTTGTGGATACTTGGCTGGCGACTCGAGAGACTTGACTTCTGTACGATCTAAACTCGTATCATCCCATGAAGCAGGATCATTAAGCGACTCCAAGTGTGTAAACACTGTCACATTCGGCAATGCATGGCGGATGTCGGCTTCTAGGCTTTCTAGTAAACGATGACCGCGCAGAACTGTCCATCTACCGGGAACCAGCACATGAAGTGATACAAACTTTCGCGCCCCAGATTCGCGCGTGCGAAGTGCGTGGTACTGAACTCCGCGCTCGACATACGGCTCTAATGTCTTGTGTAGCTTGTTTCGATCCTCGATTGGTAAAGCCGTATCCATCAATCCTAATACGGACTTACGCACGATACTAACCCCTGACCAAACAATATTAGCCGCCACCAGGCAAGCCACAATGGGATCGAGTATTCCCCAACC
>JBFYSM010000012.1:0-2914 GCA_041301605.1 Chloroflexota bacterium
TCTAGCCCGCACACCCCCCACCTTTCCCCTTCTTTTCGAGAAGATACCAAACAGCGAATGAATAGCTACCCTTTGGATGTTGCAATCCCTGGAAAGTTGCAAGTTCTAGAACTTTTCCAGATACTTGTTCGCGAACAAGGAAGCAAACAGGATGCCCAACAAACCGCAGCCCAGGTCCACCAGGTCAGCGGTGCGGTTGACGAAGAACAACTGCGATATCTCTTCCAGGATCGCGCCTGCCAGTGCAATCGGGCTACCGAGAGGAATCCACCATTTGCGGATTCTCAATCCGTGCCGGGGGAAGGCCCAGTTGAGCAGGAATGCCAGCAGGCCGTACAGGATGAAGTGTGCCACCCGGTCACCGTTGGGGAAGCGATAGATTACCTTGAGCACCTCGGGCATGCTGCCGGTATCCGCCCAGTAGGCAATGGCAAGGAGGAAAGCGATATACGCAAATGCGAGCAGTTTTTTCATGGTATCACGTAAAGACCCTAAAGGTTTCGCAAACCTTTAGGGTCTTCTTATCAAACATGGATCCAGCCTACTTGAGAACAACCACCACCGAGTCCAACGCAAGGGTGGATCCATCTGCCATGCTGACATCACTCACCTCGATGCGGATCGGACCGGAGGCCACCTCGATGCCCTCCAGGTTGACCGATGCATCGAAGGTGCCCGGCGCGCCCAAATCTGCGGCCGTGACGGCCAGCGGTCCGATGTACACCTGGTTCCCAGACGCATCGAACACCTTCACAACCAGGTTGTTCTCGAACGGCGCAATGGTGACGCTTCCTTTGAGCGGGAAGATCCGCCCAACTTCGCTGCCTTCAGAAGGGGATGCGATCGTAATGGCGCGGTCTTGACCATCCGCGGTTTTGGATGCAAGATGGGTCAACACCAGGCCGCGTGCACCCAACCGGTATGCCCGGTTTTCCGCCTGTGAAGGGGAAGACAATTCGTCGTTGGGCCCATGGACAACCACATCCATGAATATCTCCCCGTCCTCGATCTCGAGCTTGTAGATGACCGGTGCCACATCAATGTAGGCGGATGAAACATGCTTGAGCATGCCATCCTGATCGATGACTGCAACCATGGAAATGTAAATACTCCCGCCCCCATAGCTTTCGACCAGCAGGGCAATCGCATCCGTTGCGCCGTCGCCGTTCAAGTCGCCAAAAGCAAACAAATCCGCCAGGCTGATGGAGACATAATCATCCGCGGTTGGGTCGGTGCCATATTGGTAGCTGCCATCCGTCAACTGGATGGAATAGGGTTGCTCATCCTGGATGATGATGTACTCGGCGTTCTTGAGTGCTGCCTCCGTCAGGCCGGGGGCGGTTGTTCCGTCAGGGACAGATCCCTGGTCAGGAGTTGGAGCCGTTTCTGAAACCGCGGGGGTTGTATCTGTTCCGGCAGGCGTACAAGCTGCAAGCAAAATCGCAAGGCTCAGGAGCCAATATTTCAATGTTTTCATGCCAGCCTCTATGGGATGATGAGCGTCCAGGTGGCGCCGCCATCGGTCGTCTTGTACAGGGATGTCTCGGCACCATTCGGGGAGGTGATGGCCCAACCGGTGTTCTCATCGGCGAACTGCATGCCAACCAGGATGGCGGAAATATCCAGGTTGGTTTCGATGGTCTGCCAGGTTTGGCCGCTGTCACGGGAGACATACAGTTTCGGGGAACCCGTCCAGAGGAAAATGGTTTCGAACGAGACCGGCGAGTACAGGCCGAGGCTGATGACCCGCTCCCCGGGAGTCCAGGTAACGCCGCCATCCGTGGTGTGATAAAAGATGCGGGAGTAGGAAGAGCCATACAGATCGACTGGCAGGATGCCATCGGTTTCCGAGAAGAAGATTGGAGCATTGACGCCGGTAAAGAAGTCGCTGAATGTATCCGGCAGGGGAATATCCTGGTAGGCCCAGGTCTTGCCGCCATCCTGCGAGGCGTAGAGGTAAATGTAACCCTGCATCGGGATGCTGCCACCGATCCAGACGTGTGACGGATCGGAGTAGGTCATTCCATACTTCTGGCCGCTGAAGGGCAGGTCCTGTTCGATGCCGCCCTGGTGCGAGAAGATCACCTCCCAGGTTGCGCCGCCATCGGTGGTTTTCAGGATGGCAACTGCCTGGGAACCAGCCGCCGCTCCGAGATCGGACATGGCAAAACCCGTATCGTTATCCAGGAATTGGATCAATGCCGTGCCCAGGGGAACATCGAAGAACTCCCAGCTTTGGCCGCCATCGTAAGTGCGATAGAGCATGCTGGCATTTTCCTTGGCCGGATCGGGGATGAGGATCCAGAAGGCCTGGTCGCCCAAGGCATAGAAGGGGACGAAATCCACGTATTCAAGCCCGGGCGGGGTCACGTCGTACCAGTTGAGCCCGCCGTCTAAGGTGCGCAGCACCTTGGTTTCGGTCAACCCCCAGCCGGTATTCGCATCATTCATGTAGAATAACAGGATATCGGGCGCCTGGACCAGGGGCAAAGCCGGTGCATCGGTGGCGGGTGGGACAGATACGGGTGTATCCGTCCCAGTTCCCGTACAACCGGCAACCAGCAAGATAATCAAGATCACAAACAACCATTTGACTTTCATGTAAGACTTTCTCCTTCAAGAGATTTGGATACCACATGGCAATGCCGTGCAGTACGGATAGATCATGCTCGTGACGATAATGTCCCGTTCCCACCATGTGCAGTTGGCAGCAAGCAGGGAATGAGCCGGGCTATTTTACCACTACTGCCATGCTTGATTATCCCGCAATCATGTAGAAAAGATGTAGGGCGAAATCGATTTCGCCCTACATGTGCCGGACAATGTTTTTCGGGCCACCTGAAAGCCCGGGTTTGGTCACCCCAGGTATTCGATGATGGTGGCCTCGCCCTGCCCGACGCCCACGCACAGGGCC
>JBFYSM010000182.1:0-7093 GCA_041301605.1 Chloroflexota bacterium
AGGAAGTGACCCGAGAAATCCTTGTCACGATTTTCATGGCCATGTTCTCGACCACCATTGCAACCATCGTTGCTGCACCATTGAGTTTCCTGGCAGCCAGTAACATCACCAAACGCGGTCCGATTGGAACGGGTGTTTATTACATAACACGCTCGTTCTTCAATATCTTACGCTCCTACGATCCGTTGGTGATGGCAACCATATTTGCCTTCTGGCTGGGTTATGGGCCCTTTGCAGGGACCATGGCACTTACAGTGGTTACGATTGCATCGCTGGGTAAACTCTTCTCGGAAGCCGTGGAGAGCATCGACCCTGGCCCGATCGAAGCCCTCCAGGCCACTGGCGCCAACCGCATGCAGGTGGTTTTATATGCGGTCGTACCCCAGATCGTCCCGGATTTCATCTCATTCATCGTTTACCATTGGGATATCAATGTGCGCATATCAACCATCATTGGCTTTGTCGGCGGCGGTGGGATCGGTTATTACCTGAGCGAGAAAATCAACTCGATGCTCGGCTATCGCCAGGCCGGGACCGCCATCTGGGCCATTATTATCGTGGTCTGGGTGCTGGACTTCCTAAGCGCCGAGGTGCGGAAACGAATGGCCTGAGCGACTACTTATCAGGAGGGGGTGTCTAAAAAGGTAGTGGGGGCTGGGGTAAAAAAAGCTGGAAAGAGCCTGAAAATGGGCCGAGACAAAAAAACTGGCGGTCAGATGGCCGCCAGTTTGCGCATGTTGTGGGCAATACAGACCAAGCCCCACTCGGTTTCCACTTTCTGGAAGCCGCGCAAGTGGAATCGTCTAAAGCCCAGGTATTGCTTGATATTGCCAAATACACTCTCTGGTTCGATACAGCGTGGTTGGCGCAGGGTGATGCCCGGCTCGGAGAGCAGGTTTTCCGTGGCCTGTCGGCGGTATACCCGGAGTTTGAAGCTGACTTGCCCCTACCTTTTGGGACAGCCCTTTTTTTTCCTAGGGTGTGGGGGTTCCCAGATACTGGAGTGCTTCTGCCCGCCACTCTTCCTTGATCACTTCATCCGGCAGCGCCAGCATCTCGTTCCAATAGCGGATCGCCAAGTCATGCCTATCCATGCCTTCCAATGCACGGGCAGCCCAGTAGTTCGTCTCGGCTAACCGGGCATCAGTAGTGGCCAGGGGGCGTACCTGTTGCTGTACCTGCACATATGTGTTGCCGTATTTCTCTTTCGCATATTCGACCCATGCCAGGCCCAGGGCAGGGTAGTAATCATGATTGATGCGCCCCAGGCCCAACGAGCGGTTGAAATCCTTTTCTGCAAGATCCAGTTCGCTCAAATTCAGGTAAGCAATGCCGCGCTGATAGTATACGGGGGCGGTCTTGTTTCCCAATTCAACGGCACTGTTCAGGGCTTGGAGCGATTCTGCATACTTGCCTTGCTGATTATAGATGGCTCCCAGCATGTAAGGCACATCCGGATCATCTTCAACGTAGAGGTTATAGGTTTGTAGAGCGCCAAATGCTTCTTCATATTGCCCATTTTCATAGTAGATCTTCCCAAGCATGGAATAAACCGGCAACATGGTAATGTCGAGTTGGTTGGCTTTCTCTGCGGCAACCAGGGCTTCTTCGAAATCTCCATTAGCCAGGTGAGCCTGGGCAATGTTGTAGTAAACCAGGGCGGAATCAGGCATCAGTTCAAGAGCCGTTTCCAAATCCTCCAATGCTGTGTTTGGGCTTTCATTGTTGAGCCAGTAAATGCCGCGCTCAAGGTAGGGGAGGGGAAATTCGGGATCCAGGCTGATGGCTTTATCCAGATCATCCAGCGTGGGGGCATTCCCGGAAATCATCCGGCGGGTAATGGCACGTCCATAGTAGCCGGGGGCGAAGTTCCTATCAACTGCGATGGCCTGGTCGAAGGCTGCCAAAGCATTGGTGTAATCCTCCAACCTCAAATATGATTCGCCGATGTAATAATAGGCATCGGCTGAACTGGGCTCAACTGTAGCCAACTGCTGGAACAGGTCAATCGCATTCTCCCATTGACCTTTTTTGAAAGCGCCCATCGCTGATCGGTAAATATCTGCGCTGGCCGGGGAATGTTCGGTTACGACATATAATGGCGTTGGCGTATAAGTTGCTGGAAGCATCATCCAGAGCGGGGTTGGGCCAATGAAAGTTGGCGTAGTGGTGCGGACCACGGGTGTGTTTGTCATCCGGGGGGTGGATGAAGGGGGATAAGTGCCAATGGGCCCGGCGGTCCGCCTGGCGGGAGAGGCTACATTGGGAGCCACGAAGCCCAAATAGACTCCAGTCACCACCAACCCGGCGATCACCAGCAAAAAAATAAGCCGTCCCACCGGGTTGGCCCAGATTGCCTTCAATCCTTTTGGTTTGGCGGAATCTTCAACAACAGTCAATTTCTCTTCCCAAAGCCTGGGATGATTGAGTGGAAATGGAGGAATGGAATCGTCCGGGGGAAGCGCTCCGAGCAGAATCAGGCCGCGTTTGGCTGTGGCGTTTCCGGGATCCAGTTTGAGGACTGTTTGGAGGCAGTAGATCCGTTCCTTGGGTGTATCCACTGTCGCACTCAACCAGATCCAGTAGGTTGGGTTGTTCTGGTCGGTCTTCAGCAGGCGGGTCAGCAGATCTTTGGCGCGTGTGCGGTCATTTGTACGCAGCGCCTCGATAGCTTCCTTGAGCATGATGTCTTCGGGCATGGTTCGAGTTTAGCACAGCCTGGGGCATGGGGCAAGGATTACAAGAAGGTTTTCCGGCGCATCCAAATGATCATGAGGATGGGAGTCAGGATGACAATGGCCATTGTGACATAAAAAGCTGAAAGGCTGGTCCAACCGGTGAGGTGGGCAACCGGCTCGAAGAAATTCATCCCGAAAAATCCGGCAATGAAAGAGATCGGCATGAACAGGGTGGTGATGACCGTGAGGGTTTTCATGATATCGTTCATGCGGTTGTTGATCACCGAAAGGTAGGAATCCAATGCGCCGCCAACCATGTCGCGCATGCTCTCGTTCAGGTCATGCAGACGCACCAGGTGGTCGTATACATCGCGGAAGAAGACACGGTCTTTCGGGTCGATCACGCTGTAATCATCACGGGCGAGCTTGTTCAGCACTTCCCGCTGGGGGGTGAGGATGCGGCGCATGGCCAGCAGGACACGCTTGAGGCTGAACAGGCGTTCAAGCGTATCATGGGTGGGCTTGGAGAAAACCTGATCCTCGAGTTCGTCGATCTCGGCATCGATCTGCTCCACCAGCGGCATGTAATCCATTACAAGGGCATCAATAATGCGGTAAAACAGGTGATCGGGTCCGGAATGGGTGTGGCGATCGTCGCGCTGGCAGGAATTCCAGGTTTCATCTACGGATTTTATGGGGAGATCGTGATGGGTGATCACATAGTTTGGCCCAAGGAAAACATCCAATTCGTCAACATCCGGTTTGAGTAAACCATTGTCCCGCTTCAGGGTGTTGTAGTTTAAAACAATGTACAGATAGTTGCCCCAGTCATCCACTTTTGGTGAGTGCATTTCGGCCAGCGCATCATCGATGGCCAATGGATGGAAACCGAAACCGCTCAGGATTGGTTCGCAAGTTTCGGGCGGCTCATTGCAGAAATCCAGCCAGAGCAGGCCTTCGGGGTTTTTGAGCGCCTGCGGGATCTGTTCGATCGGAAAATTCATATCGGGGGTAGTATCGGGTGAAACGTATAGTGCACGGATCATTTCTTCTTACTCCAGGCAAGAGATGTTCTAATTGTAGCCCAAATTTACCGGCGCAGAGCCACTCAAAAACGTTGTTTTATGATGAATATTAAGAATATTGAATATAAATTTTGAAATTATTATAATTAATGCTTGACAATTCAATATTTCATTGTATAATATAAATAGAATTACTTACGGCCCAAGTAATTCCAAGGAGAGAAAGCCATGTTCGAAAGCTATGTTACCCAAAAGCTTCTGGCCTCCATGAAACATGGGGAGGATGATGATTTCATGGCTCTGGCGCCTGCCCCATATTGTACTACTCGATCTTCCCGGATGTGTGTTGCTCTCTCCCGCCTGGGAGATGCACTCATTCGGGCCGGGTTGACACTCAAGCGTCGTTACCGCGTTGAGCAGCCTGCCATATCTGCATATTAGAAAGGTGATTATCTATGAAGCCATCTTTGAACAAGTGCCCTGTCTGTGACGGTGAACTGGTCGTAACCCGGCTGCGCTGCATGAGTTGCGATACTACCATCGAAGGCCGGTTCGCCAACAGTGTCTTTCCCGGTCTTGATCCCGATCAATTGGATTTTATCGAGACATTTGTTCGCTGTGAAGGCAAGATCAATCGTATGGAATCGGAAATGAAACTATCTTATCCCACCATCCGCAACCGGCTGCATGAGGTTATCCGGGCGATGGGATACGAGCCCGGCAAGGATGATACCCCGGATGTATCCGATGAAGTGCGGCGCAGTGTGCTGGAAGACCTGGATTCAGGGAAGATCTCTGCTGAAGATGCCATGCGGCTCTTGCAGGGAGAGGAGGAATAACCATGCAACAACAAACGATTTCTGTAAGTTCGACGATAGAAATCCGTATTGCAAATGTTCCGGGTAACCTGCGCGTGGCAGGCTGGGACCGGAACGAACTCATGGCCAAAACGGATGGTGATTCCCTTGAGTTGAACACGCAAAATGGCCATGTGACCGTATCTTGCGATGAAAACCTGATCCTCTATGTGCCGCGTACTGCCAACCTGGTTCTGGAATCTGTGTCCGGGGATGGAAGTTTGCAGGCGATGACAGGCTCGGCGAAATTGAATCATGTTGCAGGCAACTTGACCTTGAAAGATATCGATGGCGCTGTTGTTGGCACGGTGGCTGGGGATGTCTCCATCCGCAATTCCGGGGCGCTTGAACTGCAAAGTGCATCCGGCAATTTCGTCCTTCGGAACGCAAAGGGGGATATCCAGATCACCTCGATTGGCGGCGATGCATCTCTTCGCAATGTGGAAGGTGCAGTCATCATCAAGGATGTCGGTTCGGATTTCTACCTGCGCAATGCACACAGCTCTGTTGATGTAACCAGCGGTGCAGATGCGGCCTTGTATGTGGAACCGCAACCCGAATGTGAGTATCGCATCACGGCTGGGGATGACCTGTTGGTTCGTCTCCCGCCGGATGCAAATGTTGAGCTGCACCTGAGCAGCGAAAACAAGGATGCCATCCACGTGGATTTCCCCGGTATAACGTTGGATGAGGAAGCGGATGAACAGGTTATCACCTTGGGCAACGGCGCGGCCAAAATGTTCTTGAAGGCAGTCGATGACCTGGTGGTGACATCCAAATCGGACCGCTGGCAAACTGCAGAAGATTTTGGTTTTGGGATGGATGAATTCGAATTTAACATCCCCGAAATCCCGCCTATTCCAACTCTGCCGGACGATCTGGGTGAACGGATCAACGAACGCGTCCAACGGGCGATGGAACGGGTGCAGTTCAAGTCTGAAGAGGCTGCCCGCCGGGCGCAACGGGTGCGGGTTCATGCTGAAGCTGCTTCCCGGCGTGCTGACCTGAAGGTTGAGGCCGCCATGCGGCGGGCGGAAGCCAAGGCGCGTGCAGCTGAACACCGTGCCCGGGATGTAAAAGTCAATATGAATATTGGCCGTTGGAAATGGGATATGACTCCCGGAAAATTCCCGCCCAGTACACCCGCACCCATTTCGGATGAAGAACGACTGACCATCCTGCGCATGTTGCAGGAAAAGAAAATTTCATTGGATGAAGCTGAAAAACTGCTTTCTGCTCTGGAAGGAAAAGTGGAAGGAGAATGAAATGACTGACCAGGAAAGAAGCAAAGTATTGAAAATGATCGAGGAAGGCAAGATCAGCCCGGATGAAGGCCTGAAGTTGATCCAGGCATTGGAAGAGAATCCGGCTGGGGATGAAGTCGAGGTTGTGGAAACGGTGGCAGAGCCCAGGTTCGAAACGAAATCAGACCCGGAGATCACGAACCGCATCAACCGGCTGCGCGGCCGCCTGTGGCAGATCCCCTTATGGATTGGTATTGGTGTGACCGTTTTAAGCGGCTGGTTGGTGTATTCAGTGATGCAGAAATCGGGCATGAATTTCTGGTTCTACTGCTCCTGGCTGCCTTTCCTATTTGGCGTACTGTTGATCGGTATTGCCTGGGGTAGTCGTACCTCACGCTGGCTGCATGTGCGGGTGCAACGTAAACCCGGCAAGGAAGGCCCTAAAAATATCTCGCTTAGTTTTCCACTGCCATTACGCTTCACCGGTTGGGCTTTGCGAACGTTTGGACATAACATCCGCGACTTGGAGAAGACAGCAGTCGACGAAGTAGTACAGGCGTTGGAGCAATCGGTCAACTCGGATACACCGCTATACGTGGAAGTGGACGAAGATGACGATGACGACGTGGAACATGTCCAGGTCTATATTGGATAGATTCTGTGATGGAATGAGTTTGTGAAGGAGGTTCACATGGCAAGCACAGAAGAACGGATGAAAATCCTGAAAATGATCGACGAAGGGAAACTCAGTGCAGAAGAGGGCGCAAAACTACTTGCTGCCCTGAGTGCTGGGCGGAGTACTCCCGCTCCCTATGTAGCAGGCGGTGCACGCTGGTTGCGGGTGCGGGTAACAGACCTGGGCAGTGGTCGCACCAAGGCAACCGTACAAATCCCCATCAGCTTGATGGAAGCCGGGATGAAGATCGGTGCGCATTTTGCTCCCGAAGTGGCGGGCGTGGATATGAACGAAATTATGACCGCCCTGCGCGCAGGGATGACCGGCAAGATCATCGATGCGATGGATGAGGAAGATGGCGAACATGTCGAGATCTACGTGGAGTGAGTTATCGATCAGAAAAAATGATCCTCCTTAAATCATCCGACCAGATACATCTTTTGGGGAATGCCTCCTGGCAGGTAACCTCGTAATATTCTTCTGGGTATGACAAATCAGCCCAGAGCCGGGAAACTTGCTTTGGGCACCCAAGCAATAGTTTGAAAAAGAAAGGTTTTCTTATGGCTAAGAAAGCTCCTCTACTCACGCGCACATTGGTCATCCTGTTGTTCAG
>JBFYSM010000206.1:0-3491 GCA_041301605.1 Chloroflexota bacterium
CGAGACGGTTGGATGGGGCAAAGGCGGCCGCGTCCAGCAGCACGTCCCAGCCTTTGGCGTGTGCCTTTTCGATCCAATCCAGCGGGTGCAGAACGGACGAGAAGTTGGACTGGGCCGGGTAAGCGAACAGGTTGGCGCAGCCGTTCATCCCCTCTTCGAGGTAAGAATCGAGCATGGCATCATCCACGCGCATGTCCGGCAGCATCAGCGGGATGTAGGTCACATCGGCGCCCTTGATGCGGGCGAACTCGCGGATGCCATTGACCGAGTTGTGGTTGTCGAAGGTCAGCAGGTAATGGCAGCCCTTGCCGAAGGGATAGGCTTCGCCGACCAGTTTGAGCGCCCCGCTGGCGTTCTGGGTGAAGATGCAGATGTATTCATCCGGCGAAGCGTTGAAGTACTTGAGCACGTACTGGCGGGCGCTTTCGACCAGTTCGGTGGCAGCCAGCGAGGTCGGGTTGAGCGAGTGCGGGTTGCCGAAAACGTGGCTGGTCAGCAGTTCGTGGTGCTGGCGCACCTGCGAATCGGCATACAGGCCTCCGCCGGTGTAATCCAGGTAGATGTGGCCAAGGCGGTCGAGGCGGATGTACTCCCGTTCCCGCAAGGCATCGATGGTGTGGGTGCGGTCGTAGCCGGGATAGTGGTAGATGAATTGGGCGTAATGGTTGTTGGGCATGGCAGATATAACAGCCTCCGCAAGCAGGATGGGGTTTACTTATTGATGAGTTGTGAAATAAGATAATATGCGGAAAAGAGAACGGCAACCAGGAGGCTGAGCAATTGCCCGGCATGTTTCAACAGCTCACGGTTTCTGCTTGCACTGATTAATTTGATAACAAGAAAAATCAGGCAAACAACACAAAACAAAAGGATGAACCAATTGGAAGTTGTCATCATGTTTCCTGATCCTTTGGAATTCGGTGTATTTCCGTTTAGATTTTATCTCAAACTATCTCATTGCGCCGTATTGCCGCCATCCACCAGCAACAGGTGGCCGGTCACGAACGATGAGTCATCCGATGCCAGGAACAACACGGCGCGGGCGATCTCCTCCGGCTGGCCGAAGCGCCCCATCGGGATGCAGGCGCTGGATTCCCGGATCGCTTCTTCCAGTGTTACCGGGTCGGAGCCTTCGAAGTACCCTTTTTCCAGCCAGCGCTCCACGAACGTATCCCCCGGGCAGACGGCGTTGACGCGGATGTTCTCCCGTGCAAAATCGAGCGCCATGGCCTTGGTCATCATCCCCACCGCCCCCTTGCTGGCGATGTACGGGAAAGCATCCGTGCCCGCCACCACTGACCAATCCGAGCCATTGTTGACGATCACGCCGCCGCCCTGCCGCTTCATGTACGGGATGACCAGCCGGCTCATCCGCCAGACGGCGGTGACATTGACAGCAAAGGTTTCGTTCCAAACCTCTTCTGGCGTGATCTCGGCTGTCCCCCTGGTGACGATGCCGGCATTGTTGAACAGGATATCCACGCGGCCGAACAGGCGGAGTGTCTCGGTTACGACGCGTTCGCAATCTTCGAGTTTCGTGTGGTCAGCCTGGATGAAGGCGGAGCGGATGCCCTTCTGCCTGATCTCGCTGGCGACGGCTTCGCCCAGTTCCGCGCGGCGTCCCGTCAAGACTACCTCCGCGCCTTCGTCTGCGAACAGGATGGCGGTTGCTTTGCCGATTCCGGATGTCGCTCCGGTGATGATGGCAACCTTGCCGGAAAGTTTGCCCATTATTTACCTCCGTAGGTGATGGCGAAATGAATTGGGTGTGTTTCAAATGAGACTTCATGTTCTGCGGGACGCCCTAAAGGATGAAAATATGCTATAACGGCCATAGCTGGCTGGCACAGAGGTTGTTTTCTACTTGGTGCCAAGAGCCTGTAAATGAGATAGACCGGGATACCCGCAGGCACCCTTAATTGTCGCTCCCTTCGGTGGGAAGCACGTAAGTCAGTTTCTGACACTCCGGGTATCCGCGCCAGCCGCAATTCTTGTTTGGCGAGGTTACCATGAGAATCATCTACCCGAAAGCTGCTGGATTGGATGTTCACAAGAAGGTGGTTGTGGCTGCGATCACCGTCCTTAGCTCAGATGGGCAAAGCTACCAGGAGAAGCGCACCTTCGAGACGAAGACGGCAGACCTGTTGGCCTTGTCCGATTGGCTGATGTCGCATGGTGTGACACATGTGGCCATGGAGAGCACGGGCGAGTATTGGAAGCCGGTGTTCAACATTTTGGAGAACAACTTCACGGTGCTGGTAGTCAATGCGCAACACATCAGCAAAGTGCCTGGGCGCAAGACTGACCAAAGCGATGCCGAATGGATCGCCGAACTGATGCAGTTTGGCATGCTGAAGGCCAGCTTTGTTCCACCGCTGGAGCAACGCGAACTGCGTGAATTGACCCGCTACCGGAGCACGTTTGTGCGCGAACGGGTCAACCTGGTGAACCGCATCCAAAAGCTGCTGGAAAGCGCCAACCTCAAGCTGGCGAGTGTGGCTACGGACGTGATGGGGATGTCTGGTCGCGCGATGCTGGAAGCCGTCATCGTTGGCACAGCCAGCCCCAAAGAGATGGCGGAACTGGCCAAAGGGCGGCTGCGCGAGAAACGTGAGCAGTTGGTCAAAGCCCTGGAAGGACGGGTCAAAGCGCACCATCGCTTCGTGCTGACTGAGTTGTTGTGCCAGGTTGACAGCCTGGACGAAAGCATTGCTCGGTTTGACGAGCAAATCGATGCCTATTGCCGCCCTTTTGAAGAAGCAGTGCAATTGCTGGACACGATCCCCGGTGTGAGCCGTCGGGCAGCGGAGGTGCTTGTATCTGAGATTGGCACGGACATGAGCCGCTTCCCAACCGCCGATCATCTGGCCTCCTGGGCAGGGGTAGCTCCCGGCAACAACGAAAGCGCCGGGAAACGGCGTTCCGGCAAAACGCGCAACGGCAGCAAGCCTTTGGGTGTAACCTTGAATCAAGCCGCTCATGCTGCTGCTCATACCAGGAACACTTACCTCTCCGCGCAGTATCATCGCCTGGCCGGACGGATTGGCAAGAAGAAGGCAATTGTAGCGGTTGAGCACTCGATACTGGTCATTGGGTATCATCTGATCCAACGTAAGGAGCCCTATCATGATCTGGGCGGAGATTATTTTGACAAACGCCGCCCGGAGGCGACTGCAAAACGGCTGGTCAAACGCTTAGAGAAATTAGGCTATCAGGTCTCTCTCCAGCAACAGCCCGTGACGGTAGCTGCCTAAATCGCGAGTTTATTTTCAAGTCAGTTGAAAGCCGCTGGTTGAGCGATGCACTGAGCTTGTCGAAGTGTAGGGTGGTGTTCTTCCACCCGTATCGAAACCAGCGATTCCGGGTCTCAATATGCCGGAAAACCACCGGCTACTCGACCCTCGTATTTGGTTTCAACTGAAATGAAATACACCCAAAAGATTTCTGCTACACCATGTTCTCGCGGGCGGGTTTGGAGAATGGAATGCGAG
>JBFYSM010000239.1:0-3519 GCA_041301605.1 Chloroflexota bacterium
GGCCTAATGTCCATCCTCGAACAATCCATCCGCAAGCATTTCAAGTACAACCTGCGCGTCAACCTGCTTGACGGCGTTTTTTTCGGCCTGGCCTGGGGCTTTGGCTCGATGGGCACCATCCTCCCGCTCTTCGTCAGCCGGATGACGGACTCGGCCCTGCTGATCGGCATCATCCCCGCCATCCATGCCGTGACGTGGCAACTGCCGCAGCTCTTCCTGGCAAACCGGATCGCCCGCCTGCGGCACTATCGTCCGCTGGTGATGTTGCTGACGCTCCACGAACGCATCCCCTTCCTGGGGTTGGCGCTGGTGGCCTTTTTCCTGCCATCCCTGGGGAACAAGCTGGCCCTGGCGCTCATTTTCCTCCTGCTGCTCTGGCAGGGCCTGGGCGCCGGGCTGACAGCCAACCCCTGGCAGAGCATGATCGCCAAGATAATCCCATCCGATTGGCGCGGCACGTTCCTGGGCACGCAGGCCGCCCTGGTCAATATCAGCATCAGCATCACCGCAGTCGCTGCCGGATTCATCCTCAACCGCCTGCCAGACCGCACGGACTTCACCCTGAGTTTTGTCCTGACGGCGGTATTGCTGGGTATTTCGATGCTGTTCCTTGGATCGACGCGCGAACCGCAAGACACCGAGAAATCGATCCCCATCCGACAGCACCTGCCCTGGCGCGAATGGCTGGACATCCTGCGCCGCGACCGCAACTTCAGCGCCTTCCTGGGGGTGCGTTTCCTGTCCAGTTTCTCCACGATGGGTTTTGCCTTCTACATCGTTTACGGCCTGCGCCGCTTCGGCATGGATGAAGTGACAGCCGGGTTCCTGACCGCCGCCCTGACCATCACCCAGACGGTCGCGAACGCCGTCATGGGCTGGCTGGGGGATCGCTTCGGTCACCGTGCCATGCTGGTTGCCGGATCGCTGGCCGCGGTAGCCAGTTCCTTGTTGGCCTGGAGCGCCCCATCACTCGGATGGATGTACCCGGCCTTCATCCTCTCGGGACTGGCAAACGTGGCCTACTGGACAACCGGCATCGCGATCACAACCGAGTTCGGCAGCGAGGAGACGCGCCCCACCTACATCGGACTGTCGAATACGCTCGTTGCCCCGGCGACCATCCTGGCCCCCCTCCTGGGCGGCTGGCTCGCCGATGCAGTCAGTTTCCAGGCTACGTTCATGATATCCGCCATAGGCGGGGGCATCATCGCCATCCTGCTCATCTGGCTGGTGCGCGACCCACGGCCAAGGCAGATGTTCATCCACTAATGCGTGTATAATCGGTGCGTCCTGCCGGACGAAATCCACACTGTTCCACATAATCCGAGGTTTTTTTCATGTCCCACCCGATCGTCGAATGTATCCCCAACTTTTCCGAAGCACGCCGCCCGGAGGTGGTGAAGGCTATCCTGAGGGCCATCACCAGCGTAGAGGGGATTTCCCTCCTCGACCATCACCCGGATGAAGATCACAACCGGACCGTGGTCACCTTTGCCGGGGCGCCGGAGGCCGTCGAGGAGGCGGCTTTCCGTGGCATCCGCAAGGCAGCCGAACTGATCGACCTGAACCGGCACACCGGCTCACACCCGCGCATTGGCGCAACGGATGTCGTCCCTTTTGTGCCGATTGCCAACATCAGCATGGATGAATGCGTCGCCATGGCGCGCCGGCTTGGGGAACGCGTTGGGACCGAACTGAACATCCCCGTTTACCTGTACGAAGAAGCCGCCGCCCGCCCGGACAGGCGCAACCTGGAAGATATCCGCCGCGGGCAGTACGAGGGGCTGAAGGTGGAGGTCATCTCCAACCCAGAGCGGAAACCGGACTTCGGTCCGGCCTGCCTCGGCCCGGCCGGGGCAACCGTGATCGGCGCCCGTCAACCGTTGATCGCTTTCAACATCTACCTGGATACGGAAGAGGTGGAGATCGCCAAATCCATCGCAAAAGCGATCCGCCAAGCTTCCGGCGGGTTGCCGTTCGTGAAAGCACTGGGGATGCTGGTGGATTGCAAAGCCCAGGTTTCCATGAACCTGACCAACTTCCGCAAAACCCCTGTGTTGCAGGTAGTCGAGGCCATCTGCAAGGAGACCCGGCAGCATGGCGTACACATCCACCACGGCGAAGTGGTTGGGTTGATCCCGCAGGAAGCCCTGACAGAAACTGCGATCCAGGCCCTGCAACTCGAAGGATTCCAGGCCGAGCAGATCCTCGAAGAACGCCTGAAGGCCATCGTTGCCCAACCGGAGCCTTCCTTCCTGGATGCACTTGCGGCCGGGACGCCCGCGCCGGGCGGCGGTTCGGCGGCCGCCTACGCCGGGGCCATGTCCGCTGCCCTGATCGCCATGGTAGCCCATCTCACGATCGGGAAGAAAAAGTACGCCGAAGTCGAAGCGCAGGTAAAGGAAATCCTGGCGCAAGCCGAGCGCCTGCGGGCCGAGTTGACCGAAGCCATCCAGAAGGATGCGGACGCGTTCGAGGAAGTGATGGCTGCTTTCAAGTTACCGAAAGATACTGCTGAGCAGAATACGGCCCGCCAGGATGCCATCGAAGAGGCCACGCGGCACGCCGCCGAAGTGCCCCTCGACGTTGCCCGGCATGCCATAACCCTCATGGCGCTGGCGGAACGCTTGGCCGCCCTCGGCAACCTCAACGCCATCACGGATGCGGGATCAGCAGCGGCTATGGCGCGCGCCTCCCTGACCGCCGCAGCATACAATGTGCGCATCAACCTGCTTAGCCTGAACAACAAGCCATTCATCGATAAAACGTCAGAACAGTTGGCGACTGTGGAGGAGAAAGCCAATAAACTGGAGAAGCAAATCCAGAAAGTAATGGCAACGCGCGGAAAGATATGAACCGGGAGATTATCTTATGGGCCTCAAACCTGATCACTGGATCCGCAAAATGGCGCTCGAAAAGCGCATGATCGAACCCTTCGCCGAGAACCAGGTACGGGATCGTGTCATTTCTTATGGCGTTTCATCCTACGGATACGATATCCGGGTGGCGGATGAATTCAAGATCTTCACCAACGTTTTCTCCGCGGTTGTGGATCCCAAGCACTTCGATCCCAAGAGCATGGTGGATTTCAAGGGCGATATCTGCGTCATCCCGCCCAACTCATTCGCCCTGGCGCGCACGATCGAGTATTTCCGCATCCCGCGCGGGGTGCTGACGGTCTGCCTCGGAAAATCAACCTACGCGCGCTGCGGGATCATCGTCAACGTGACGCCTTTCGAACCGGAGTGGGAGGGTTTCGTGACCCTGGAAATATCCAACACCACCCCCCTGCCTGCCCGCATCTACGCCAACGAAGGCATAGCACAGGTGCTGTTCTTTGAAGCCGATGAAGAATGTGAAATCTCTTATGCCGATAAGAAGGGCAAATACCAGAAGCAGAAAACGATCGTACTGCCCAAATTATGAGATTCATCCGTTACATGATAATTTTGTAACTTCTCAATAAATGGGGGAAGATGGGGGGGGGGTGGGCGGCTTCTCCGCCCCCCCCCCCCCCGC
>JBFYSM010000244.1:0-2827 GCA_041301605.1 Chloroflexota bacterium
GGGGGGGGGGGGGGCCCCCCCCCCCCCCCCCCCCACACCCCCGAATCCTTCCCAACTGCGTAACTCCTACTTTATCAACTTGCCTGCACATTCTCGAACTGGCTGTTGTAGAGTTCAGCGTAAAAGCCTTTCTTTGCAAGCAATTTCTCGTGTTTGCCCTGTTCCACAATGTCGCCGTTATTCATGACCAGGATCCAATCTGCATCCCGGATGGTGGACAGGCGGTGGGCAATCACGAAACTGGTACGCCCCTTCATCATGGCCTTCATTGCCTTCTGGATCAGGATCTCGGTATGCGTATCCACCGAACTGGTTGCCTCATCCAGGATGAGGATATTCGGATCGGCCAGGATGGCCCGGGCGATGGTCAGCAACTGCATCTGGCCTTGGGAAATATTGGAAGCTTCTTCATTGAGCACCATCTTATAGCCATCCGGCAGGGCGCGGATGAAGTGATCCGCGTGGGCAGCCTTGGCAGCCGCGATGACTTCCTCATCCGTTGCATTGGAGCGCCCGTAGCGAATGTTTTCCATGATGGTATCGTTGTAGAGCCAGGTATCCTGCAAGACCATGCCGAACATGCAGCGCAGGTCGCCGCGCTTGAACTCACGGATATCGTGGCCGTCCACCAGGATGGAGCCGTCATTCACATCGTAGAAACGCATCAATAGCTTGACCATGGTGGTTTTCCCGGCCCCGGTTGGGCCGACAATGGCTATCCTCTGGCCTGGTTCTGCATAGAAGGAGAAATCATTGATGATGATCTTGTCCGGGGTGTAACCGAAGTGGACATTCTTGAAATCCACACGGCCTTTGAAATCCTCCAGCCGAACAGGGGTGACAGGATCGGGGATTTCCTCGGCTTCCGCCAGGAATTCGAATACCCGCTCGGCCGCGGCTGCCGTCTGTTGGAGCACGTTGGAGATGTTGGCGAGCTGGGTCATGGGCTGGGTGAATGACCGGACGTACTGGATGAATGCCTGGATATCGCCGACGGTGATGGTCTTCTTGATGGCGAGATAACCACCCAGGATGCTGACAGCCACGTAACCCAGGTTGCCGATGAAGGTCATCAAGGGCATGATCAGGCCGGAAAGGAACTGCGACTTCCATGCAGATACATAGAGGGTATCGTTGATATTGTCGAATTTCGCGATGCTCCTGGCCTCGCCATTGAAGGCTTTCATCACGGTGTGACCGCCGTACATCTCCTCGATATGTCCGTTGACGTGGCCGAGGTAATCCTGTTGCTGCTTGAAATACTTCTGGGACTGCCGGATCACCACGCTGATGAGGATGAGTGAGAGGGGAACAACCAACATGGACACCAGCGTCATCAGCCAGTTGATGGAGAACATCATCACCAGCACGCCGATGACCGTTGTCACCGAGGTGATAATCTGGGTGAGGCTCTGGCTCAGGGTCTGGTTGACTGTATCCACATCGTTGGTGACACGCGAGAGCACCTCGCCATGGCTCGTGCCATCGAAGTAGCGTAACGGCATCCGGTTGACCTTTTCAGCAATATCCCTGCGGAAGCGGTAGGCAATGTTCGCTGAGATGCCGGACATGATCCAGCCCTGGAGATAGCTCAGGATGGTCGACATCAGGTACAGGATCAGGATGGTGATGATGATCCGGCCTATGTACTCAAAATCGATCCCGGTGCCGGTGCCGGCAATCTGGCTCATGACACCTTCGAACAGTTTGGTCGTGGCCTTGCCCAGGATCTTGGGCCCGACGATCATAAAGACGGTGGAAGCAATGGCAATTACCATGACGATCAGGATGGACACCCGGTACATGCCCAGGTACTGGATCAGCTTAACCATGGTGCCCTTGAAGTCACGCGCTTTTTCACCTTTCATCATGGCCATGGGGCCGCCGTGCCCAAACGGACCTCCGGGCCGGCGCGGCCGGTCGGTGGAAGCAGGGGTTCTGGGGTTGTTCATTTCAGCGCCTCCTGTCCGATTTGCGATAGTGCAATATCCCGGTAGACTTCACAAGACTCCATCAATTGGCGGTGTTTCCCCTTGCCGACGATATTGCCTTCATCAAGAACGATGATCTGCTCGGCATTCATGATCGTGGCTACTCGCTGGCTCACGATGAATACGGTGCTGCTTGCTGTCTTCTCTTTGAGTGCCTTGCGCAGGGCCGCATCCGTCTTGAAGTCCAGTGCCGAAAAACTGTCATCGAAAATGTAGATCGGCGGTCTCTTGACCAGCGCACGGGCAATGGATAACCGCTGTTTCTGTCCGCCTGAGACATTTGCGCCTCCCTGTGCAATTTCTGCAGATATTCCCTCTTCCTTTGCAAAAATGAATTCACTGGCTTGGGCAATGTCGGCGGCTTCCTTCAACGCCTCGGGGCTGGCATCCTCATCCGCATAGCGCAGGGTGCTCTCGATGGTGCCGGAGAACAGCATGCCCTTTTGCGGGATGTAGCCGATCTTGTCGCGCAGGTCGTGCTGGGTGACATCGCGGATGTCGATCCCATCCACCAAGACCGCGCCCTCGGTCACATCATAAAAACGCGGGATCAGGTTAACGATAGTCGACTTGCCAGAACCGGTGGAACCGATGAAGGCGGTCGTTTCACCGGGTTTGGCGATGAAACTGATGTTATGGAGGACATCATCCAGCGCGTTGGGATAACGGAAGGATACGCTGCGGAACTCCACCTGACCCCGGAAAGGTTCGGGGAACCGTTGCGGGCTTTCCGGATCCTTGATGGTTGTTTTGGTTTCCAGAACATCCGCGATGCGCCCCGCCGAAACGGAGGCGCGCGGCAGCATGATGAACATGATCGACATCATCAGGAAGGC
>JBFYSM010000256.1:0-2558 GCA_041301605.1 Chloroflexota bacterium
AGGATGATCCGCAAAGAACTGGCCCCATACGACTGGGCAGCTTCCATGTACGGGAGGTTCTTGACCTGTATGAACGCCGCCCGGAATGATTTCGTGGGGGTACCAAAAACATTCAAGAGAACGACAACGGTCAGCAAGATCCATATATCGACACCAATAAAGATGTAAACGATGACTGCAATGGCAACCACCGGCAGGATCATGGTCACTTCGATCAGCCACTGGATGAGGCGATCGACCCAGCCGCCAAACCAGACCCCTATCGCAGCCAGGATCATCGAGAGCAGGGTGGTGGCCAGGGCTCCCAGGAGCCCGTAAGCCAGGGCAAACGGCATGCCCCACAGCAAGGGGATCAACAGGTTCCGGCGGGCATAATCTGTTCCTGCTGCGCCATACACCTGCCCGACCAGCACGAATTCGGCATCCATATCGTTCCCCTCTTCGAAGAACAGCCCATCGATCCGCAACTGGTAGGTGCCCTGCATGGCTACAGGTTCTTCGGAAGCAGGATCGGCAAACAGGATGGATATGACGGTCTCATCTGTGCCAAGAGAAGCCAACCCTTTGTTGGACAGGATTTGTTCCAGGTCTTGTTTGGAGATATTGTTTTCAAGGCTGTAACTGGTTCCCGGCGTTACGGCAAAACGCCCAATCAAGAATTCCTGTCCGCCCGACGTCACCAGTGTCACATAGGCAAATGGTTTCTTCTGGTCATACGCCGCATCAAAGTAAAGCAGCAGATCCCTGGGAAAGCCGCCATAAGGATAGTCAATCGCGAAAGTGATCGTCAGATCGTCTACAGCCCCGGATGAACTGGGCTGGATGGTTTTGCTGCCGCTCCCATCCCGGCTGTCCATGAAGACCATCGGAGGCAACTTCTCCTTGCGGAACCAGTTGACCCACACCGGCGCGGCATAATCCGGGACGGTCACCCTATCCGTCATCTCCGGGATGTACCACAAGCGGCCCAACTGGCTGTATGGGTAGATGATGATCGCTGCAATCGACCCCCCCACCAGGATTAGGATCACGATCAAGCCAAAGACCGCGGCAGGTATCCGGACGATTTCACGGATTACAGATTTCACCGACTTGAAAGTTCTTGGAAGCGTTCCCAGCCACCTGGAAAGACTCGCCTTTATTCTCCCGGCGGTGGCTGGTACATCCCTGAAAACTTGCAAGAACCCGCGAACGAATTTTAAGATCAAGATTTTGATCGTAGCCCAATCAAGATGATAGAAAGCGAATTTCCAGGCTAAAGTCACCTCGGTCCGGACAACTTCCCAATCTTGCATGGAGCCAGGAACACTTGCAAATGCTTTGCGGGTGCTGGAAAGGGCCACACCTCCCCCGGAGCCGACAACACCTCCACGGACAGTTTCTCCTCCTCGCCCTAATCTTACGCGTGGATCCACAATGGCATACAGGATGTCCAACAAAACAACAGTCACACCCAGCAAGTAGGCAAAAACCACCACCACGCCGATCGTTACGATCAGATCACCCGGATCGACAGCAATGATGCCATCAGGGGTGATGTACTGGAACGGTAAACTCTCGATATAGAGTTTGCCGATCCCCGGCCAGCCGAAAACGTATTCCAGGGCGGCGGTCGATTGCCAGAAACCGACCATCAGCAGGGCAAAACTGGTCAGGATGTATGGCAGGGTTGGGCGGAGCACGTAGCGTCGTTCGACCAGGCGATCCGCCAGCCCCTTGGCGCGGGCCAACTCGACGTAATCCTCGTTGGCATAGAGAAGGAAATATGTTCGCCAGGCATATACCATCTGGAACAGGATGCTCAACAGGATGGCAGATACCGGCAGAAGCATGTGCCTGACCAAAACCCAGAAAGACCGGTCCACCAGGCCGTTCACTGTATCGTACATGCCACGCGCCGGCAGGAGATTCAACTGCAGGGCGAAGAGAAGTACAAGGATGATACCCAAGACCCAGCTTGGAATGGATGATATCGGCGACAGGATGGAAACCAGCCGGTCCATCCAGCTCTCTGCCTTCCGGAACAGGAAAAGTGCCAGAGGGATCCCAACCAAGAAGGTAATGAGATAAGCCACACCTACCAGTAGGAGCGTATTGGGCAGGCGAGACAAAATAACAGCCGAAACCTGGGAAGATGATTCATCGCTGGAAACATAAGCATCCGGGTTGCTCAAGTAAGTAGTAACTGGATCAGCCAGGGTGGAAAAATCGGTCGACTCCCCAAAATCCAGCCTCAAAGCCTTGGATGTCCAACGCAAATGGCGCGCGAAGAAAGGAAGGTACAATCCTCTTTCGAGTGACAACTCAAGCCGGAGATCGTTCACAACTTGCTGATATTCTCCGGGAGACATAGTGCCGCTCATGCGCCTTTCGAGCAACCGGGAATAAACCTCCAAATCGATCTGCGCAGCAACTGCATCATCCAGCGCATTGTTCTTATTGACAACAACAGTGGTGATGAATATACCAATGAATATGGTGATGGAGATGCCCAGTACCCTGAGGAGCAGGTGCCTCGTCACACTTCGAAAGGTTTGCTTTCGGTTAATTTGCCTGGA
>JBFYSM010000271.1:0-11832 GCA_041301605.1 Chloroflexota bacterium
CGCGGGAAACGTGTCGCCGGCATCCGGACGACGAAAGGCAAAACCATACGCTGTTACCTGGTGGCTGTCGCGGTTGGGATCCGCCCCCGCATCGAGCTGGCAAAGGCTGCCAATCTCCAGATCGACCGGGGCGTACTGGTCAACGAATACCTCCAAACCAGCCAGCCGGATATCTTTGCTGCCGGGGATGTTGCCCAGGTGTTCGACCCGGTCAGCGGTAAGGCTGTGCTGGACAGCCTGTGGGGTGCCGCTCGCGGACAAGGGTATGCCGCTGGATTGAATATGGCTGGCCAGATCACGGCTTACCATAAACCGATCCCATACAACGTGACCAAGCTGGCAGGCCTGACCACCACCATCATCGGGAATGTCGGCAGTGGACGGAATGATGACCTGGTCAGCATCGTGCGCGGGGAAAGCGAAGCCTGGCATATGCTGCCCAATACCATCGTTACAGACGAGCGCATGGATGTCAACCGCCTGCGCCTGCTCGTTGGAGAACGCACCCTGGTTGGGGCGCTGGTGATGGGCAACCAGGCGCTTTCGCGTCCGCTGCAGGAACTGGTGATCGCCGGCGCGGATATCTCATCCATCCGCACCCAGTTGCTGGTTCCGGGCGCATCCCTGGGACAGACGGTCCTGGACTTTTGGAAGCAATGGAGTGCTCATGCGCAATAACAAGGAAATCTGGTTGTCGCTGGTTGCGGCCATCATCGTCACGGGCATCTATGCATTGGTTGCCTTCTGGTTCCGCCGGATCCCGGCAGCCAGCGGTTTCTTCGGCCACATGATCGGCGTGGTGGGCTTCCTGCTGATGCTGCTCACGGAAATCCTCTATTCACTTCGCAAGCGCAGCCGCAAGGCACGCTGGGGGCGCATGTCGGAATGGCTGCAATTCCACATCTTCACCGGGCTGGTCGGGCCTTACCTGGTGCTGCTGCATACCTCCTGGAAGTTCAACGGCCTGGCAGGCGCGGTGACCGCCCTGACCGTGATCATCGTGGTCAGTGGTTTCATCGGGCGCTACATTTACACCCGCATCCCGCGCAACCTGGAAGGGATGGAGATCGGCAAACCGGCCTCCCCGCAGCAGACCGCCGCCCTGGCCCGCGCCCGGCGCCTGCTTTCATTGTGGCATGCCATCCACATCCCGATCGGGATGGCGTTGTTCACCGCCGCCTTCATCCACATCGGCGGCGCCCTCTATTATGCAACATTGTTAAAGTAGGCCCGGCATGAATAACCGTCTCGGCTGCCTGACCGGAAGTGGAATCCTTGCTGCACTTTTTACCATGCTGATCATCGCTGGCTTCACGCTTGCACAGGGTGGCGTACTTTTTAATCCCGGCCCCCTGAACGCGCAGGCGGGTGAACCCCTCGGCGGCGTCAAATCCCATGCCGAATTGACCAACCAGTGTAAGGCTTGCCATGCCGCTTTCTGGGAATCGGACAAGATGGCCGACCGCTGCATGGCCTGTCACACGGAGATTGCCCTCGAACTGGCTGACGAGCACAGCTTGCATGGCGTGGTCACCAGGGATTATCCCGGCCTGGCTTGCCGTGACTGCCATACCGACCACAACGGACCGCAAGGAAGCCTGACCGATATGGATGTGAACAGGTTCCCGCACGCGGCGTTGGGCTACTCGCTCAACGGGCACCAACGCCTCGGCAGCGGGGCCATGTTCCAATGCGGCGACTGTCACAGCGATAATCACTTTTCCCCCTTCGATCCATCCGTCTGTGAAAACTGCCACCGCCAGATCGACGCCACCTTCACCGTTGCACACACATTGACTTTTGGTAACGATTGCCTGGCCTGCCATGACGGGGTGGATACGTACGGGGATGATTTCGACCACAACATCTTCCCCTTCCCATTGACCGGAAAACATGCGGGTGTGTATTGCTCCCAATGCCACCTCTCCGCCCGCTCCATCCCGGACCTGCGAGCCGCTCCTGTTGATTGCTATTCCTGCCACGCTGAAGATGACGCCCACCAGGGCCGTTTTGGCCCCGATTGCGCCGCCTGCCATACTCCGGCTGGCTGGATACCTGCCCAGTTCGACCACAGCCTGGCAGCCTTCAAACTGGAAGGCGAACATGCCAATGTACCCTGCGAGGATTGCCACAAGGATGGCATATACAAAGGCACACCGGTCGATTGTTACGCATGCCATGCAGAGGACGATGAACACGATGGAGAATATGGCACCGCCTGTAATGCCTGTCATACATCCTCGGGCTGGCTCCCGGCCACATTTGATCATTCACTGTCCAATTTCCCGCTGGATGGGGCACATGCAGGCTTGGAATGTACTCAATGCCATGTGAACAATATCTTTGCAGGCACATCCACGGCTTGCGTTGCCTGCCATCAAGACCCGCCATTCCACATTGGCTTGTTTGGAACCGAGTGCCAATCCTGCCATACGACCAGCGCCTGGGTACCTGCGCGCTATGACCGGAATCATCCCTTCCCTGTCAACCATGGCCAGGCAACCACCTGTCGCGACTGCCATGCCACTTCACTCTCCGCATGGACATGCTTCACTTGTCATGCCCAGGCCGAGATGCAGAACAAACATTCGGAGGAAGGGATCGCCGATTTCTCGGATTGCCTGCGCTGCCATCCCACCGGCCAGGAGGGCGAGGGGGATGGAGGCGATGATTGACGCCTTCGATCAAAACGCCCCTGGTTTGGGAGGCCAGGGGCGTTTTTCATTTCATCCAGGGCAATATCTTGAGAATCACGCAGTTGGCTGCGATTCTGTTTCTTTCTTCTGGTTTTGCTCGATATTCATGATCGCCGGGATGAAAAAAGCCACAACCGTGGCAAGGATACAGATGCTCCCACCGATCACATACCAGAACCGGATTCCCAGCCAATCCGCCACCGGCCCGGCCACCATCATGCTGAGTGGCATCATGGCTGTTGCACCCGCGCCGATCAATGAAAATACCCGTCCCTGCATTTCAGGAGCAATGGCTGATTGAAAAATGGCATGCAGGGGACCATTGGCGAAAACCTGGGTAAATCCCAGCACAAAGTTTGCGATCAACAACAGGTAGAACATATTCGCAGGCGCCAGGCCGGTCAGGATGACACCCAAACCGATCCCGATCACGCCGCAAAAGGAGGTGATGATCCGGCGCTTGAACCCGCCCCAGGCGCTCAGGATCACCCCACCCACGATGATTCCGATACCGAAAACAGATTCAACCCAGCCTAATTCAGCCGCCCCGCCATTGAAAACCTTGGTAATAACCAATGGCAATAGGGCAGAACTTGGGCTGAGCAAGAAGTTGAGCATCATTGCCAGCAAGATCAAACCCAGCAAGCCCGGCCAGCGGACAACATACCGGAATCCATCCCCCAGGTCCTGCCAGTAACTGGTTCGCCTGGCAACCCCGTTCGCCTGGTCGATCTGGCGCTGGGGCTGGGGGATGCTGATGAACAACAAGGGAATGACAGCCAGCGCAGCCGTGACGATGTCGACAGCCAGCACGCCCTGGGTGGGTATCAGGCTGATCAGCAACGCGCCCAGAGGCGGTGCAAATATGGTCACCAGCCCTTGCAAGGTTTGGTTCATGCCAGCAATGCGGGCAAGGTGCTGGTTGGGGACCATCAGGGAAGTCGAGGAGGTCATGGCCGGGTGATGGAACGCGCCTCCCAGTGAGCGGACGAACATCAATACGAAGATATGCCAGACTTGGACTATTCCCAGAGCAAACAAAGCCATCAGTAAAGCAGTCGCCAATGCAATCGATGTATCCGCCACGATCATGATGGCACGGCGGTTCCAGCGGTCCACCAGAGCACCGACGAACGGCCCGAGGAAGATCTGGGGCAGGAGCGCCACCAGCGTGGCGCTGGCCAGGATGGTAGCGGAACCGGTCTCACGCGTCAGGTACCAGACCAGGGCAAACTGCACCAGGGATGAGCCGACCAGGGAAAGTGCCTGCCCACTCCAGATGGTGAAGAACTTCGGCTTCCAGTTGGATTGGAATTTAGATGGTGTTATGGATGAAGTTGTCATGCAGTTCTCCAATACAGGATTTCTCTATTGTATGCAGGCTGGCCATCCTGTCGATACTTCTTTGGGATAGTTTTTTAGTTGCAACAGGATTACTTCATCCGGTCTGATAAAGCTTGCTTGACTGCATCACTGGCAACAAAAATTCCGCGCACTTGAACCGACTCGATGACCTCTGCGGCCAACTCCGGGGAAATATCGTCTGCCAGGGTTAGCATCCCCACCACCGTGAATTTGAGCTTGTCACCTTTGGTTTTAAGGCGTTCGAGATCCTTGCAGCTGTATCCAAATACACCAATGCCGTAAGAATGTCTTGTCACCGATTGCTGGATCTCCAGGCTATGCTTATCCAGCAGGTTGCGGATGGCAGTGCGGATGAAATCGGTGCGGTTGGAATAGAGGCCTTCCTGCACCAGCAGGTCGACCTTGCCCAGGTCGACAGCGGACATGTTGATGGTGATCTTTTCCGTGTCAGGCATTTCAATTCTCCTTCTGAATGTAATTTTCGACCTGCTCGACCTCGACCTGCCAGAGAGCCCTGGCCATGTAGGGATGGAAGCCCAGCTCGGTGTTGATCTTGAGCATGGCGGCGTTCGAATCAGCGTTGCCAGTGCGAACATACTTGATCTCGGGGTGTTCCTTCAAGACCTTATCGAGCATGGCGGCCTTGAGCCAGCGCCCGATGCCTTTGCCCCGGTATTCGGGGAAGACGCCAGTCATATCCTGAAGAAGAACCTGCGGGCGGTTGGGATTCCAGATCGTCTCGGTGTAACCGACGAACTTGCCGGTCGCCTTTTCGATGGCGTAGAAGGTCCAGCGCTGGCTGCCGCGGGCGAAGATCTGCTGCTCGGCCTGGCGTAACTGTTCGGGTGTTGTGTGCATCTCTTCGATCTCGAGGTCGCCGAACGGTTGCTGGTTGGTCACTTCGACAAGCTGGACGATGGCGGCGAGCTGCTCCTCGGGGTAGGAGCCCTCCCACAGGCCGAGTTCGAAACCAGGAGCGCGTTCGGCTGCCTGGTCGATCCATTTCCGGATCAGGCCGCGGTCGAGGTCGGCGATACGCAGTTGGTTGATGTGCGTCTCCAGGCCCTTCTGCGCGCCGATGTGCTGCATAAAGGCTTCCCCGCCCGGGATTCGATCGACGGTTTCGGCGAGGAGCAGCCTTCGGTTATCGAGGCGGGCGGCCTCGGTGACCAGGGCCAGCAGCCTGCGGCCCAGCCCATTCCGGCGGTAGTCGGTATCTACGCTGATATCGATCTGGGTCAGGTGCTTGTTCTCTTCGAGGTGCAACAGGGCGACGTCACCCTGGGCGATGAGTTCGGCACCGTTCCAAGCGGCCCACATCCGCACCTCTACATAGGCGGGGATGTTCTGCAAATTCTGGATCGATTCCTCGAGCAGGATGGGAGGATCGTCTGGCAGGCGCTCGCAGCGCAGACGGTTATTGTGCCGGTTGAGGGCATCGTATTCGGCCTGGCTGGCCTCCTTCACGTTGAACGGGCGGATCTCAATGGCGGATCGGGTCATATTGTCTCCAAACCATCCATATGGATGGTATACAGATGGTGTATGGCGTATTATACGCATTCTTTCTTCCATGTCAAGGGGATTTCCCCCAAATTTCCTACCAACCAGACGTATCCGTACGATGAAGACTACGTCACAGTAGGTGTATTTACAATTCCAACAAGGAGTAAAAAATGAAAAAGTTGATGATCGTAGTTGTTGCACTGGCATTGCTGGCCGTGGCAGTTGTACCTGTTGCGGCCAAAGGCGGCGGGAATGGTGGGAACGGTAGCACCCAGCAGCAGGCTCCGCGCGGCACGTTCGCCATCACCGGTAAGATCGTCGCCATCGACGCTGTTAACCGAACCGTCACGGTCAAAGTTCTGCGCGGCAACAAACTGGTGCAGCCATTCCTCAACCAGGAAGTCCTCATTACGACAACGCTCAAGACCCGTTTCCTGTACAAAGCAAGCGCCACAGCAACCGCCACCGTGATCGCATTCGAGGATCTTAAGATCGGTGATTCCATCAGTGTAAACGGTACAGTAGCCAACAACACCTGGACCGCCACACGCATCACCGTGGGAGCCAGCCTGTCCTGCCTGCCATAGCGCTCTCCTTTTCTTGGCTCTCTGGGAGTTGCCGTGATGGATGGAAAGATATGGGGGTATGGGGCGGGCTTCGCCCGCCCCATACCCCCAATTTCCTTCCTCTTCCGGCGATTCCCAGAGAACCTTTTTTTGAAACACGATCTGGATACAGAACCTCCGAGAGTATCCTCTCGGAGGTTCTGTATTACAAGCGACAGGGCTGGCGAAGCCCTGCGGGAAATTATTTACCCAATTTGGATTTGAAGGCGGCCGTCAACGCGGGGATGATTTGGTACAGGTCACCCACCACACCATAGCGCGCCACCTTGAAGATGGGTGCCTCGGCATCCTTGTTGATGGCAACGATCATCTTGCTGGTGCGCATCCCGGCCAGATGCTGGATGGCGCCCGAGATGCCGCAGGCAATGTACAGGTCCGGCGAGACCACCTTGCCGGTCTGCCCAACCTGGTGCATATAGGGGACATAGCCCGCATCCACTGCAGCACGCGAGGCACCGACCGCCGCGCCAAGCACGGCAGCCAGATCTTTTACCAATGCAAAGCCTTGCTGGGCGCGCCAGATCTCAGTCTGTTTCTCGTCCAGTCCACCCGGCGGGGTCAGTGTGGGGTTATTCGATACACCACGCCCACCAGAGACGATTACGCCCGCATCGATCAAGGATACACCGCCCTCGGTGGTGGCATAACCTTCCACGTTTGTCAGGGCTTCGACTTTAGCCGCCACTTTCGTAGGAGTGCCGGATTTCCCGGTATCCGCAGCTGGTTTAGGGAAGGCACGCCCGCGCAGGGTTGCAATCTGCGGCGAGGCCGAACAGGTTTCCTTCGTCAGCAGCTTGCCGGCGTAGATCGGGCGCGTGGCCACGATCCGGTCACCTTGGAGTTCCAGAGCGGTCACATCCACCATCACGCCTGTCTTCAGATCCATGGCAACCATGCCAGCCATTTCGCGGCAGCGCGTGGTGGTTGGGAACAGGATGGCATCCGGTTTGTGCTCGGCAGCCAGGCTCGAGAGCGTAGAGGCATAGGCCTCAGAGCGATAGTCAGCCAGTGCAGGATCATCCGCCAGAAACACTTCATCAGCGCCATAGGTGAAAGCTGTTTTCGCCAACGCTTCAACACCGGAGCCAAATACAAGTGCTGTGACGGTGCCGAGTGTTTTTCCGGCACCAATGGCTTCCCAGGAAGCTGGAAGGACTTGGCCCTTAAAGTGGTCAACATATACCCAGGTTTTCATAAGATTTTCTCCGCCAGGATCTTATCCGCCAGTTTTTCGGCAATCTCTTGCGGACTGCCGCCGCCGATCACCTCACAAGTGACTTCGCGGCTGGGCGGGTTCATTACTTCCGGCCAGGAGATGACCGTTGCCGGGGCAACCATGCCCAGGTCCCCCAGCGACCAGGCCGGGATTTCGGCCCGGGAGGCTTTGCGAATGCCCATGAAGGAAGGATAGCGCGGCTCGCCAAAATCCTTGACTAGGCTGAAGACAGCTGGGAGTTTGGCTGTGACGATTTGCCGGCCTTCCTCGATGGCACGCTCGACCCGCACATTGCCTCCATCGACCTTGATGACGGCTGAAAGGGTCAGCGCCGGCCAGCCCAGCAACCGGGCCGTCTGGGAGGGCGTGATGCCGGAATCACCATCGATGGCCTGGCGTCCAAAGAAGGCCATGTCCACACCGCCGGCTTTCCGGATGGCTGCGGCCAGCACCTGGGCCGCGGCCTGCGTATCCAGGTTCGCCAGCGCAGGATCGGAGATCAGGATGGCATCATCGGCGCCCATCGCCAGGGCATGCTTGATGGCTTCCTTGGCGCTTTCACCGCCGATGCTGATGGCGGTCACGGTCCCGCCCAGGGCTTCCTTCTGCTGGAGCGCCGCTTCGACAGCGTACTCGTCCCAGGGATTGATGACCAGTGGGGCATCGCCCCAACTGACCTTGCCGCCTTCGACGACCACCTTGGCCGCCGAGTCGGGCACTTGCTTGATACAGACGATGATTTTCAAGGGAACCTCCTCTCAATTCTTGGCAAATTATGGAATGTCAAAACCTATTTCTGCCATGCTTCGGCATCATAGGCGGGTAATTCACACCGCAGGGCCTTATCCTTGCGCTCACCCAGTGCATACCCGGCCTGGATGAGAACCTGGATCTCGCTGCTACCTTCGTAAATCACTGCGCCCTTGGCATTGCGCAGGTAACGCTCCATATCATATTCATCACTGAATCCATAGGCGCCATGGATCTGGATAGCCTGGTTGGCCGCCTCGAACGAAGCTTCGGTCGCAAACTTCTTGCAGTAGGTTGTTTGCAAAGTGGAGCGCCTGCCCTGGTTCTTCATCCAGCCAACCTGTAAATATAAAAGCCGGGCGATCTCGTGATCTTGTGCCATTTTGGCGATCTTTTCCTGGATCATCTGATGTTCGCCAATTGGTTTGCCAAAGGTGGTGCGCTCGCGGGCATACTTGACGCTGGATTCCAGTGCAGCGCGGATCAACCCGGTCGCGCCTGCACCGACAGTGTAACGCCCACTGTCGAATGCAGACATGGTGATCTTGAACCCCTCCCCCTCTTCGCCAATGCGGTTCGCAACCGGGACGCGCACATCCTGGAAGTTGATCCAGCCGGTCGAACCGGCGCGGACGCCCAGCTTGCCGTGGATATCGCCGCGCGTGACACCCGGGCTGTGGAGGTTCACCAAGAAGGTGGTCAGCCCGTCGGTTGGCCGCGCAGGATTAGGATCTGTACGCACCGTGATCATGGCGAAGTCAGCCTTGCTGGCCAGCGAGATCCACATCTTCTCGCCGTTCAGGATATAGTGGTTGCCATCCCGTTTGGCATGGGTACGCATTGCAGCCAAATCCGAACCCATACCGGGTTCGGTAAACGCGCCGCAGCCGAACTTCTCACCTTTGGCGAGTGGGATCAGGAATTCCTGTTTCTGCTCTTCCGTCCCCCATTGGAGCAAGGTCATGCCGCACAAGCCGACATGCACCGACATGACCACCCGCAGGGCGGTATCCACCGCTTCCAATTCTTCGCAGGCCAGCCCGAGGGAGATGTAATCCATGCCCTGGCCGCCATAGCACACCGGGAAGCAGATGCCCAGGATCCCCAATTCTCCCATGCGCGGCAGCATCCAGGGGATGGCCTCCTGCTTGCGGTCGAACTCTTTGATGACGGGTGCGACTTCCTTCGTGGCGAAATCCCGCACCATCTTCTGTACCATGGTATGTTCCTGGGTGAGATCGAAATCCATGTGATGCCTCTGCCCCCTTATTATATCAAACCTACCTACCGTTCGGTAGGGAAAATCACAAAAACAAAACCCGGCCGCTTTACGGATCGGCCGGGTCAATGGAGATGGGTATTTACATCGGTCATCGATGTTCAACACCCATGTTGCTCAGTTCGTCCGCATTGTACTGGGAGATGAACAACTCTGCCCCAGCCAGGACGATGAGCGGCACCGCGATCAGGATGGCGATGACGTACATAGGCAATCTCCTTTCTTATTTACTATATTAACGAATTTCGAAGGAAAAAGATACATCATCTTACAAAACCGAAAGTACTATGGGTTTACAGATCTGAAATGCGACAAACAGGCACTCCAACAACCCTTCTGACTCCCTTCCGCTTCGAGGTTGACAAATTACCTGTTTGGGATAAAATACAACCCGCCAGCCGAAGTGCTGGCACTGAACTTGCCGAAGTGGCGGAATTGGCAGACGCGCTACGTTCAGGGCGTAGTGGGGGTTCCCCCGTGAGGGTTCAAATCCCTCCTTCGGCACACAAACCCGCTTTTCGCGGGTTTGTTCTTTTAAGTGAACCTCATCAAAGCACCTAAGATCATAAATGATATATTCGGGTATCACCGCAGTTAACCGTGGTCAACTGGCCGACCTTTGAGCCAGTAGGCGGAAAGCATGAGAAGGTCTGCCGCGCTGTGCGGGTGGTTTCCAGCGAGGCAAGGGTACCTTGAAGGCGAACAATTCGGCAGGTGTCCACTGGTGGTCGGTCAAATTGGCAGCGATGGCAGGTGTGCGTTGTACCCAATGATAGCCATAATTGCCAACCGACAATTTCAAGCGCAAGCTGTGATGGAAATCGCAGAAGTTGTAGAAACAGCCTGCGAGGTACATGCCAGCCGTGAGCGTTTCGGAGCGGCGAGCCAGAGTACGCGTGCGGCGCGCCAGGTTGTTCAGCCGTTGGCGGAAGGTGGCATTGAGCCGTTCGATGAAAGCCGTATTGATCATCCCTTTTCCCTGCTGAGTGGTTTTGATCAAACGCTCCACCATTTCCTGGCTGCCTTGCACAATACGCCGGTCAATCGTCAGTATGCCTTCTACACGTTGCTTGACAACTTGCACAATAGCAATGCCTGCCCAGGGAACCATTTTGCAACGGCCAATCTCACCTCGCCTGTGTGGCAACTTGCTGCGAAAGGCAAGCCGGAAAGCAGTGACGTAGCTGGCGAGCCCGTCTACCGCCAGCAGCAGAGGCCGACAAAGTGCAATTGCCCGCACCTTGTCCACCAATGCCTGGATCAAATCCAGCTCCCGCTTGCGACCCACCACCCCGCCCAACCACAGGCGGGTCCGAACTGCCATCGCCAGCGCCATCCAATAGCTCCCTTTCTGAGTTTTGACCTTGATCTCATCTGCCTGCACTTGCTGCAAGTCTTGCTGACTGTTCTCAACAAAATGCTCATGCACACTCTGACAATGCTTGCCTGCCCGCTCGTGCCAATCACTCACCGTTCGCTCATCCAATCCAAATGCTTTCACGATCGCCTGGACTGGACAACCATAGGCCATCAAGATGATCACGTACATCACAATCCTCGGGTCACTGCGCAACCGGTAGAAGATCGTGCCTTTCGTGGTGGTAAAGGTCTGCTCACAAACGTCGCAAATGCAGCGTCCGTCTTTCTGACTATGAACATGAATGTTCCCTTTTCCGATTTGTCCTCTTGCGGGACAATCCATATTCGGGCAAAATATCTCTTGTGGGTTCATTGGCGGCTCTCACGGATGTGGAAGTCCCCTGAGTTTGCCAATGAACCCCGTTTTTTGCAAGCCTTTCCTCTACCCCACCACGCTTAAGTGGGGGGATACCTATATTCGGGCGCGAACCCTATGAAAGGTGGGAAGCGGATGGAAATCCCGATATCCTGGAACAGGCGCGAGAGGAGTTCGATAGGATACTTCGTGACTACCAGCCGCTCCCATTGGATGATGCGATGGAAAGGGAGTTGATGCGATTACAACAGTCCGCCCTGGGAAAATGATGTAGAACTTTGGGAAGATACGCGGCCGTATTTGTGGCCATCCCCCCAATCCTATTTCCGAGGATCAGGGGGATGGGAAAGGATGCTTTTGAATTCAATGAACTCGAAGCATTCGATACTGGAGAAACCCTTATTCGGCCAATGCTGGTTTCTCCTCGACCGGTTCCATGTGATTCAGAGCCTTGATCTCGCGGTAGGTCAGCGTCCATACACTGGAGGTGTACACCTGCACCCAGCCGCCTATCAACAACAGCGGGGAGAAGGTGACTGTGATGAAGAACGGAAGGGCAACCAGCACACCGATGATGACCGCCAGCGGCCAGGCCGTGAACAGACTTGCGATCCCAAAGGCGATCAGGCCAGGGATGGCGGCCACGATCAGGCCGGCGA